>JAAYVF010000025.1 GCA_012517325.1 Myxococcales bacterium
CTCGACAAGCTGGTCGAGGAAGATCTGTTCTACCAGGAAGCCCTGCGCCGCGGCCTGGACAAGGACGCCGAATTCACCAAACGGATCGAGCAGATCCGCCAGGGCATTCTCGCCAGCATGGTCAAAAAAGAGCTGTACGAGCAGGAATTTTCCGTCACCGAAAACGAGGTCAAGGACTACTACGAGAAGAACAAAGACAAGTTCATGACCCCGGAAACGGTGAAGGTGAAGCTGCTCCTGGTCCGCGTGAAGCGCAACGCCACGCCGGAAGAGGAAAAGCAGGCCAAGGCCAAGGCCGATCAGGCCGCGAAGGAACTGAAGTCCGGCGGCAACTGGGATAAGATCGTCGACAAATATTCCGACGACCGCGCCTCGAAGAAAAAGGGCGGCTTGCTGCCGAAAGTGCGCAAGGGTCTGCGGGGCGAGGAATTCGACGCCGTGGCGTTCGCCATGACCAAGCCGGGTCAGATCAGCGACGTTTTCCGCGATAAGCGCGGCTTCAACATCATCCAGTTCGAGGAAAAAGAAGACGCCAAGGTGAAGGACTTCGAGGAAGTTAAAAGCACCATCGACCGTCGCCTGAAGCAGGAAAAGCTGAAGGAAAAGATGGATTCCACGATGGCCGGTCTGCGTTCCAAGGCCAACGTGAAAATCAATGAAAACGTGCTGGACAGCATCCAGGTCGACGTGGGTCCGGAAGGCGCCGAAGGCGCCGGTGGCATGCCGGGCTTGCCGCAGATGGGCGGCCCGCAGGGCGCTCCGGCGGCTCCGGGCGCCATGCCCCCCGCTCCGCCGGCGGGCGGCGCTCCGGCTCCGGCTCCGGCTCCGGAATCCGAGGAGGAATAGTCATCGGATCCCAGGTTCGTTTGTCACGGGGTGGCGGCCGGCGACGGCGCCACCCCTTTTTCATCGGCCGCCGCGCCTTCCGGCTGGGTGGCTGGTGGCTTTTGTGTCTCTTGCTGGCCGCCTGTCGCGAGGATTTGACGTTGCCGGAAGGCACGTTGGCCCGGGTCAACGGAACGACGATCGCCGTCGCCGATTTCAACGCGCGCTTCGCGGCCGCCGGCCAGGCCGCGCTCTCGCCCCTGCCCGCGGATCGCGCGCCGCGGTTGGCGGTCGAACGCGCCTACCTCGATTCGCTGATCGATCAGGTGCTGCTTTATCAGGAAGCCGCCCGGCGCGGTTTGAAAGTCGACGAGGCGGCGGCCGCCGCCGAACTGCAGGCGATGCGCCAGGGTTGGCCGCGCGATTCGTTCGACCGCGAATTGTCCCGGCGGCCGGAAAGCGGCAATTGGCTGGCCGAGGAACTGCGCACCGCCGCGCTGGCCAAACAATTGCTCGCCCAGGTCGTCGAACCCGCCGTGGCGCTGACCGAGAACGAGCTGCAAGCCTACTATCAAAGCCACGCCGATCAATTCCGCCACGCCGAACAGGTGCACCTGCGGCAGATCGTCTGCCGCGACGGGATTCAGGCGACGATCGCCCTGACCCAGGTGCTGACCGGCGGCGACTTCGCGGCGGCGGCGCGGGAATATTCCATTGCTCCCGAGGCGGGGCGCGGCGGCGACCTGGGATTCATTTCGCGCGGCGAATTGCCGCCGGAGGTCGAGGAAGCGGCCTTCCGGTTGCCGGTCGGCGAGGTCAGCTCGATGGTCGAGACGCCGTTCGGGGTGCACATTTTGCAGGTGCTCGAGCAGTTGCCCGCTTCCGCCTTGACCTTCGCGCAGGCGCGGCCCACAATCGAGCGCACGCTGCGTCGGCAGCGGGCCGACGCGCGGTGGCGCGACTGGCTCGGCGAACTGCGGCGCGGCGCGAAAATCGACATCGACCTCCACCGTTTGCCGGGTTAGGAGAATAGGTTGCGCAAGGTTTTCCTTCTTTTGTTGGTGCTGTTGGCCCTGGCGGTTAACGCCGGCGCGGGCGAAACCGTGAACCGGATCGCCGCCGTCGTCGACAACCAGGTCATCACCGTCTTCGAAATCGAACAGATGGCCCTCCCGGTCATCGCCCAGGCCGCGCAGCAAAAACCCAACATGAGCGAGGCCGAAAAGCAGATCACCGCCGCGCAGATCAAACAGCAGCTTCTCGACACGATCATCGAGCAGAAACTGATCGAAAACGAGGTCGCCCGCCTGGGCATCGAGGTCACCGACCAGGAAATCGACACCTACGCCGAGCGGGTGAAGAAGGAAAACAGCCTCACCGACGAAACCCTGAAAATCGCCCTGTCGCGGCAGGGCCTGACGATGCAGGATTTCCGCGACCGCCTGAAAAAGGAAATCATGCGCGAGCAGTACGTCTCGTTCCGCATGCGCGACAAGCTGCGCGTCCGCGACGAGGACGTGCGGTCCTACTACAAGCTGCACCCCGACGAGTTCGCCGCCGAGCCCGTGGTGAAGATCGCCGAACTGCGCCTCAACGTGCCGCCCGACGCCGACGAAGCCGCGCTGCAGGCGGCCTTCGCCCGCATCAACGGCCTGTACGAGCGCCTGCTGGCCGGCGCCGACTTCGCCGAACTGGCGCGCGAAAACAGCCAGGGGCCGACCGCGGCCGACGGCGGCATGCTCGGCGAGTTCAAGCTCGACACCGAGCTGCAGGACGTCTACCGCAAGGCCGTGCTGCCCCTCGAACCGGGCCAGGTCTCGACCATCTACCGCGACCGCAACGGCTTCGCGATTCTCAAGCTGGTCGAAAAGAAAATGGGCAACGTGCTGCCCTATTCGCAAGTGAAGGAAAAAATCCGCTCGATTCTGCGCCGCGAACAGGCCGATCGCGAAATGGAGCGCCTGGCCGCGGAACTGCGCCGCAAATCCTTCGTCGACATCCGCGTCAATTTTCAAAAGGCAAGCGAATAGCCGATCGGCAAAAGCGCCGGCTTACGAAACGTCGAACAGGCGGCGGAAAAGCGCGGCCTCGGGCAGCAGCGCCAGACGGCCGCGCCGCAGGCGCCAGCGCGCGTAAGGGCGATAGCAACGGGCAAGGACGCGGTAAAGCGGGTTGGTATCGTACTGTTCGAGCTTGCGGTCGGCGAAGATGCTCAGGAAGTACAGCCGGCGGTGGCGTTCGCGGGTCGCCTCATCCTGCCAGGGCGTCGCGGCGGCACCGGAATGGAAATCGCGCCAGCCGTCGAGCCGGGCCGGCGGCGTAAAGCCCAACTTCACGGCCCGCGCGAATAATGCGGTGCCCGGATACGGCACTACCTGATAAAACGGCGACACCAGCGCGGCCGGGTTTTCATCCAGCAATTGCAGCGCCAGGTGGCGCGTCGCCGCGGTGTCCGCCGCGGTTTCATCCGGAAACCCCACCATGAAGTTGTACCACGGGCGAATGCCGATCGCGCCGAGCCGGCGGTTGAGGGCGACCACGCGGTCCAGGTCCAGCCGCTTGCCCATCGCTTCCAGGAGACGCGGCGAGCCGCTTTCGACGCCCATGTCCAGGCGCACGCAGCCGCTGCGGCGCAGCAACCGCAGATCCTCGTCGGCCAGTTGCGAAATCACCTGCCCGTGCGCCCCCTGCACCTGGTAGGTGAGCGCGCCGCCCGCCGCGGCGAGCCCCGCGGCAATTTCCAGCGCCCGTTCCACCCGGCCGAAATAGTTGTCGTCCACCAGCGACAGGTGGCCGACTTCCGGCCGCTCGCGCCGCAGCCGCGCCACCCGGTCGAGCACCGTCGCCGCCGACTGCCCGCGCCAGTGGTGTTGGTGGTAGACGGCGTTGTAGCAATAAGCGCATTGCGAAAAGCAGCCGCGCGAGGTTTCGAGGTAGAGGGTCGGCCGGCCGTTGGTGAGGAAGTAGGGCGCGGGGCCGGCCGCCGCGTATGGCACCTCGGGCAGCGCGTCGAGAGCGGCGAACGGCCGCTCCGGGTTGTGGACAATTTGCCCGTCGCGCTTGAAGCTCAGCCCCGCGATGCCGCCGGGATCGCCGCCGTCCGCCAGGCGGTCGGCCAACTCGGCGAGGGTGTGCTCGCCTTCACGGCGCACCACGTAGTCGATCGCCGGTTCGGCCAACACCTGATCGGGAAACAAGGTGGCGTGGATGCCGCCCCAGACGATCGGCGCGGGCGAGAGTTCGCGGGCGAAGCGTGTCGCCTCCAACGCGGAAAACAGTTGATTGCCGGTGATCGACGTGACGCCGATCAGCAGCGGCTGCTCGCGGATGAGAGCCCGCAGCGTATCGCGCCAGCCGCGGTCGGCGCGCTGATCCACCAGCCGTAGCGGATGGCGCGCGGCCGCCAGCCGCGCCGCGCTGAGCAGCGACAACGGCAGGGTCGGCCGCGTCTTGCCGCTGTCGAAGACGTTGGTGCGCGGCTGGATCAGAATCACCGGTCGTTCCATGCCGTCATCCTAGCACAAACGCGCTAGCCGCCCGAATGTCTCCTTTGTTGCATCGAGGGGTGGTTTTGCAATAATAGCCGCCATGCCTACCCATGGGCCGAACACCAGCCGCGGCGCCTTGATCATCACCGGCAGCTACCGGCTGCTGACGCTGTTTTTTCTGCCCTATGCCTTTCTCTATCTGACGATGTCACTCTGGGATTGGCACGCCTACGCCAAATGGCCGGCGCCCTTGCTGGTGACAGCCGCTTGGGCGCTGCTGATTTGGACGCACGCGGCGGGGTTTCGGCAAAGCCGCTACCTGTTTTTTCCGGCGCCGCCCGCCTGGTGGCCGGCGTGGCCGATCCGGGCCCGCGTGCCGCTCTTTCTGCTGGTCGGCGCGTTGATGGTGTTCTCGCTGCCGATCTCGGGCTACCTGACGTTCTTTTTCGCCTGCCTGCTGCAATTCTATCTGTTGTCGTCGCTGACGGCGGCGTGGTTTCCGCGCGCCGACCGCCGATCGCGCGGCGTTCCGGTTCGCGGCGCCGGGTTGTTGCTGGCGATCGGCCTGTTGTTGCTGACGGCCGAGGGAATGAATCGCACTTGGTGGTTCGGCATCTTTCGGCCCGACGCGACGGCGGGCGTCGCGTTGCGGCAAAACGATTGGTACGGCGTCAATGCGGACGGCTATCGCGGCCCGCGGCTAACCGCCGCGCCGGCCCCGGGTGTCCGCCGCCTGTTGTTTCTGGGCGATTCGTCCACGTTCGGCTTCGGCCTTCCCGCCGATCAGGCTTTCGCCCGCCTGACGGCCGCCTGCCTCGCGCGAAGCGGCGCGGGGAAATTCGAGGAGATCAACGGCGGCATTCCCGGCTACAACCTGCTGCAGACCGAGATCGCCTGGCAGCGGTTGCGCGGGCTCGCGCCGCGCGCGGTGGTGGCGATGGTCGGCTACCATCACGAGTCGCTGGGGCGGTTTCTCGCGCGGCAATCGTCGGCCGCGCAAGGCGCCGGTTGGCTGGCGCGGCTTTTTGCCGGTTCCGAAAAAATCGGCCTGACCCTGCCGACGACCGTCGGCATGTTGTCGCAATCCTGGCGGATCTGGGGCAGCGAATCGCCGGACCAGGCCGCCGACCGCGAAATTTTCCGGCAGACGCTCGAACGGTTGATCGCCACGATCGCCGGCGAGGGATTGCCGCTGGTGCTGGTGGCCTACCCGTCGCCGCAGATCGATCCGGAGGTCGCGCAGCAAATCGAGGAAACGGCCGCGGCGCACCAACTGCCCTGGATCGACTTGCGGCCGGAATTTTTCAACGCCGCGCCGCCGCTGTTGCAGCAAGACGAACTGCACCCCAACGCCGCCGGCCATCGGGCGATCGCCGCCGCGCTTTGCCGCCATTTCCAGGCACACCCGATTCCCTAGTTTTTCGGAACCACGAATGAACACGAAGTGGATTTTTTTAAGACCCTCATTCGCGGTGATTGTCCTCTCCCGGTGTGCCACACTTTCAACCGAGGAACGAGGTTGAAGGTGTGGTGAAAAGTTCTCTACCAATTCTGTCTTATTCGTGGTTTCTTTTTTTATTTATTCGCGTCGATTCGCGGCGGCAGTGCGTTGCCGAGCGCCTTTTCCGGATCGACGGCGAAGCCGCCTACGGCGCTCGTCGCGTACCATTGGCCGCTTTCGGCGTCGACCTGCACCCAGCGCAAACGCGGGCCGAGAAAGATTTTGCCGATCACTTTGCCTTGCGCGGGCGAATAGACGAACAGGTTGCCGCGGAAGTAGCTGCTGATCAGCACCAGCCGGCGGACCGGATCGAAGGCGAGGTTGCGCAGGCCGACTTCCAGTTGAACGTCGCCGAGCGGCTGCAGGGTGTCGAGGTCGAGCACGCGCATTTTGCCGCTGGTCGTCGAGCCCAGGTAAGCCCGGCGGCCCCACGGATCGATCGTGCTGAAGTGGAAGCCGATGTCGCCGAACCAACGATAGGTGCGGCGCGGCGCGAGCGAGGTCTTGTCATACGTCATCACCTGCCAGCCGACGGCGTAGGTGCCGCTGACGAAAATCTGGTCGCCGAGCGGGTCCGGCCAGACGTCGTCGGTCACCATGCCCGGTGCGGCCAGGCGCGACTTCGCCTTGAGCGAATGCCGTTCCGCCACGAAGACGTTCGGGCCGTAATCCTGCGAAACCAGCAACCGGTCGCTGAGCGGGTCGTAGTGGATGAAATTCAGATTGCGCGCGGTTTGGTGCAGCGGCCGGCTTTCGAGCCGGCAAGGCGGATCGAGCGACACCTTGACCAGATCGGTGACGGTGCCCACGTAGGCGACGTTCGGATCGTCGGGGTCGAACGCGAGGTTGTCGGTGGAGCGCGAATCCAGATCCAGCGACGCGGCGAGTTCCGGCGCGGCGGGCGAAAAAACGTTCAGCCGGCGGCAGGGATTCTGCGGTCCGGTGACGTACAGTTCGCGGCCCGGCACCTTGGCCAGATACATGACCTGCGAGCAGAACGTCTCGCGCGCCCGCGGGGTAAGGTAATCGTACAGCGCCCGAACGCCGGGTTGCGCCGTGACGCGCGGCAGCAGTTCGGGAAAGACGAAACTGTATTGAACGAACCCATAGGGATAAATCATCGCCGCGAACGCGGCGACGGCGACGGCCAAACGCGAAAAAGATTCCAGCCGCCGTTTGCGCGCCAGCCAAAACAGGCCCGCGCCGAGCGGCGGCCAGAGCGCCGCGCCGGCGATCGCCGCGATCCACGAATAGTGCCGCAAGGTCGCCGCGGCGAAGATCGCCGCCAGCAGGGTCGCCGCCGCCAGAACCGCGGCCAGCCGTTTTTCGCGATCGCCCAGCGGTAAAAACGCCGCCAGGCCGACGAGCACCGCCAGCCAGAAATAGGGCGGATTCGCCCAGCGGGCCATGTAGCCGAAAAGCAGGTGGGTCGTCAGCAGGACGATCCAGTACGGTACCGCCAGCACCCGGCCGAGCGGCGGCAGCCGGCGGTGAAGGCACAAGCCCAGCCAGCAGGCCGCCAGGCCCGCGCCGCCGATCAGCGCGGCGTTGAGACGCTGGTTGACGAGCCACTGGCCGAACCACGGCGCCCAGGCCGCGCCATAGATGGCCAGCGCCGCGCCGTAAAGCAGCGTCCGTTCCCAGGGCGGGCGTTTGGGGAAGAGCATGGCCGGATTATAACCCGCCGCTATTTCGATACCAGCTTCTTGAAGAAAAACATCGTCAAAAACAACAACAGGCGGGGACGGCCCGCGAAGCGCCGCAGCAGCCGCCAGAGGCGGCCCAGCCGCAGGTAGAAGTAGGGATAAGACCAGCGTCGCGCGCGATTGAGCACCTCCAGGGGGATCGGGCTGACGTTCAAATGCGTGTCCCAGAACGAATAGGCCGTCTCGCCGTCTGGCAGAACGACGCCGGATTTTTTGGCCATTTCGTAGAGCGTTGTGCCCTTGAACGGTGTGGCGCGGTAGAGGCCGAAGGTATCCAGGCGCGAGCGCGCGGCGAAGCGGATGGTGGCGCGCATCTCCGGTTCGGTTTCGGTCGGCAGGCCGATCATGAAATTGCCGTGGACCGAGATGCCCAGGTCGGTCGCCTTGGCGATCACCCGCCGCGCCTTCTCCAGGTCGAGGTTCTTGCCCATTTCCTTTTGCAGGCGCGGCGACGCGGTTTCCACGGCGATCATGATGCGGTAGACCCCGGCGTCGCGCATCAGGCGCAAAAGGCGGTCGTCGAGAAAATCGGCGCGCAGGCCGTTGGGGATGGCCAGGTCCAGCCGCAGATCCCGTTCCAGCACGCCGGTGAGAATTTCCTCGACCCGTTCCGGCCGGAAGTTGAACAGGTCGTCGATGATCATCAGGTCGGCCACCTGAAAGTCGCGCCGCAGCCGGGCGAACATCTCCACGACGTTGTCCGCCGAGCGCGCGCGGAATTTGTCGCCCATCGAGTGGTGGCACCAGGCGCACGAAAACGGGCAGCCGCGCGCCGTCTCTACCGCCATGTAGCGGTTCCGCTTCCCGATGACGCCGATGCGCGGCAGCCGCCCGTAGGCGTCCAGGTCGATCAGATCCCACGCCGGGTAGGGAAAGCGGTCCAGGTGTGGCTGCAATTCGCGCGGCGCGCTGCGCTCGATCCGGCCGTCGCGGCGAAACGCCAGCCCGGGCACCGCCTCCGGCACGCCGCCGGCCAGCGCGTCGAGCCACTCGCGCAGCGTGTTTTCGCCTTCACCGATCGCCGCGTAATCCACCGCCTGGTCGGCCAGGATTTCCTTCCACGATAAGGTGCTGTGAATGCCGCCGGCGATGACGGGTGTTTGCGGCGCAATGGCCTTGATCGCTTGCGCCAGCCGGTGCAGCGCGGGCGCGTCGACGCTGTGCGCGCCGATGCCGACGGCGTCGGGCTGGAATTCCCGAAACGCTTGCAGGGCCAGGTCGAGCCGCTGCCAATCCAGGCGCTGGTCGTAAAGGCGCACCTCGTCGCCCCGCGTCGCGCGTAGGTAAGCCGCCAGACACATCAAGCCCAGCGGCTGCGCCCGCTCGAGGTGCGTGTCGTGAACGGCCGCCTGGATCAGCAGAACCCGCATGAGGACCGCCGCCTTTCCGCCGGTTGCCGGCGGTTCAGGTTACCACAAGAAGGCCTTGCGAATCCAAATCGCGAACAGGCCCGGCAGTAGCCGGAAACGGTTGGGCAGCGCCCGCCAGATCGCCCACAGGCGGCGCGGCGACAGGTAGAACCGGCGGTAGGCCGCGCGCTTGAGCCGGTTGAGCGCGCCGTCGGGAATCCGCGAGACGTTGACGACGTTCGCCTTGTGAAATTCGTAGGTTTTCGGATCGTCGATGAGCCGCGCCCCGGCCTCCTTCGCCAGTCGGTACAGCTCGGTGCCGCGAAAGGGAATCACGCGGTAGAACGCCGCCGTGTGCAGCGCCGAGGCGACCGCCCAGTCCACCGTGGCGCGGGCCTCGGCCTCGACCTCGGTCGGAAAGCCCAGCATGAACGAGCCGTGCACCATGACGCCCTGGGCGCGGGTGAATTCGATGATGTGCCGCAGCTTCTCCAAGTTGTTGTTTTTGCCGATCAGCTCCTGCAGGCGCGGCGAGGCCGTTTCGACGGCGTACATGCAGCGGAACATACCGGCGCGTTGCAGCCAGCGCACGCCGTCCTCGGTCATCAGGTCGCCGCGCAGGCCGATCGGGAAACTCAGGCCGATCTTCAGCCCGCGCTCCAGGATCGCCTCGGCCAGTTGCCGCAGCCGCGCCTCGCTGGCGTTGAACAGGTCGTCCATGATCACGAAATCGCCGATGCCGAATCGGCGGACGAGGTCGGCCATTTCCTCGGCGACGTTCGCCGCGCTTCGCGCCCGCCAGCGCTTGCCGTGCACCTGGTGGCAATAGGCGCAGCGGTAGGGGCAGCCGCGGCTGGTGACGATCGCCGCGTAGCGCCGGTGGCGGTAGATGACGCCGCAGCGCGGCAGCCGGTAATAGGCTTCGAGGTCGAGCAGGTCGTACGCGGGGAAGGGCAGCGCGTCCAGGTCGTCGAGATACGGCGCGGCGTTGGTGTGCGCGAATTCGCCGTGCCGCGAAAAAACCAGGTTGGGAACGTCGGCCAGGGGCCGGTCGCCGCGCAGGTATTCGACGAAGCCGCCCAGCGCCGTTTCACCCTCGTGGATCACCAGGTAGTCGGCCGCCGTGCGCGCCAGCAATTCCTGTGGGTAGTGCGTCGCGTGCGGCCCGCCGATGAGCAGCGGCACCCCCGGCAGGGCCGTTTTCAAGGCCGCCGCCAACGCCTCGAGCGCCGGGGCGTCGGGCGTCATGCCGCTGATGCCGATCAGGTCGGGGCCGAACTCGCGCGCCGCCGCCACCACCGGCGCCGGCGACTGGATCCTGAGCTGCATGTCGAACAGACGCACGGTGCAGCCGTGGTGATGCCGCAGGTAGGCCGCCAGGTAGAGGATGCCCAGCGGCATGCTGCGTTCGGTTTCCGGCGCGTAGCCGGAGGCGTAAACCAGAAAAACCTTCACTTCGTCACTCCGGAGCGCCGTGTTCAGAACCGGGGAATCCGGGCGACCGGACACTCGCGGCAAAATTCGTGCAACTCGCCGGCGCGGAAACCCGCGCGGATCGCCTGCAGCGCCTCGCCGTTCCAGACCGCTTCCGCGTCGGCGCCGGCGGCCGCGAGGGCGAAGTCGCCCGGAAAGGCGCAGCAGGGAAAGTACCGGCCGTCCGCCAACAGCGTCAGATTCGTCCACGGCTGGGCGCAGGAAATCCGGCCCGGCGGATTTTGCATCAGGTGATGGCGGCGATCGAGCGGCAGCCAGGAGTCGTCCGGCAGAAAGCCGGTCGGCTTCAGATCGAGGTAGTCGGCCCCCCAACGCCGGGCCAGATCGCGCAAAACCGGCAGCTCCGGCTCGTTGAACCGCGTCACCAGCACTTGAAAAACCAGGTGCGGCGGCCGCCGGAGCGTCCGGCGTTTGGCGACGATCCGCTCGATGTTGCGCCGCAGGCGGTCGAAATCGGCGCGGGGTTTCATCCGGCGATAGGTTTCCGGCGTGGCCGCGTCGAGGTTGATCGTCAACAGGTCGAGCCCCGAGGAGAGCAGGTCCGCGTGATAGGCGTCGTCGTCGCGCTGCAGGTTCGTCGACAGGTAGGTGGCCGACCGCGCGCGGTGGGCGTGCGCGATCATCGCCGGCAGCTCGTCGTTCCAGGTCGGCTCGCCGAAGAAGTGAAAAAAGGTCAGCAGCAGGCGGTCGGCGAACGGGTCGAACCCGGCGCGAAACGCGGCCAGGCTGAGCTTCGCCGGGGCGCGGGGCGGCGCCAGGGTCTGCCAGCAGTAGGGACAGTTGACGTCGCACTCGCTGTCGGGATCGGCGCGAAACAGGTACGGGCGCGCCGCCGGCCGAACCGCGCGGCGACGATAGTCCCGTTCGGCGGCGAACAGGTTGGCGAACTTTTTCGCGCCGCCGTAGCGCCACGCCAATTCGGCCAGACGCGGTAGGCGGCGCAGATTGAACAGCGGCAGCGGCGCGTACGGCCGCGTCGTCGGCGTCAACGCGCCGGGATACGGCCGGCGGGGTGATGCGGGACTCATCGCCCGGCTCCCGGGCCGCCGTTGCGGACGCTCGGATAGCGGGCGAGCAGCAGGCCCGGCCAACGGCGGCGCAAGCGCCGCAACGCGACCAGGCGCAGCGTGAGCAGCGTCGTGCCGACCTGCCGCAGCGCGTAGCCCGGCAGGAATCGGAGCGACAGCCAGACGCGCCAGCGGCGCGGATTCAGGTAGAACGCGCGGTAGAGCCGGCCGGTCCAGCGGCCGAGTTCCGCCAGGCTCAGTTCGTTTTCGGCCGAGCGGAATTCCTCGGGCGAGGGATAGCAGCCGTGGCCGATTTCGCGCCAGATGTCGATGCCCCGGGCCTGCCGCGCCTGATCCAGCACGGCGGAGTCGATGATCGGCAGCGTCTGGATGAACTGCGCGAAGTCCAGCGGCAATTCCTTGACGAAGGCCAGGGTGCGGCCCAGGCTGGCGGCGGTTTCGCCGCGGTTGCCCACCATGAAAAAGCCGAAAACCATGATGTTCCGGGCGCGGATCCAGGCGACCGCCTGGCGCATCGTTTCCAGTTTCATCGGGCGCTGCAGGCCGGCGAGAATTTCCGGATCGCCGGATTCCAGGCCCAGGCTGATGCGCACGCAGCCGGCCCGCGCCAGCAGGTCGATCAGTTCGGGATCCACCAGGTCGGGCCGCGTCCGGATGGTGAAGGTCAGGTCCAGGCGGCGGCCGGCGAGCCGGCGGCAGAGGTCGAGGGCCCAGTCGCGTTTCGCCGTGAAGGTCGGGTCGAGGAAGGTGACCTCGCGGATGCCGTGGCGATGGACGCATTCGTCCAGTTCGTTCAGCACGCTGTCGACGCTGCGCCGGCGATACGGCACGTTCCGGTCCTGGCAATAGACGCATTGGTAGGGGCAGCCGTAGCTGGCGAACATCGTGGTGAACGGCCGGCGGTAGCTCAGGCTGGTCGAATAGAGCGCCGGATCGACCAGGTCGCGGGCCGGAAACGGCAGGGAATCCAGATCGCTCACCGGCGGCTCGTCCGGCGTCCGGCACACCCGGACGCCCTCGCGGTACAACAGGCCCGGCACCGCGTCAAACCCCGTGCCCCGCGCGAAGGCCGCGACCAGCGGCACGAGCGCCGCGTTGCCCTTGCCCGTCATCGCCGCGTCCACCGCGGGCTGCGCCATGGCGTCGTCGGGGTAGTGGCTGGGGAAATGGCCGCGCACGACCAGCGGCGCGCCCAGGCGGCGCTTCAATTCGCTCAAATCCGCGAAATTCCGGTACGAATTGTAGACGTTGACGCTGCCGACGATCAGTTCGGGCGCGAAGGCGGCCAGCCGCACGGCCGCCGACTCGATTTCCAGTTCCTCGGCCTCGGCGTCGAGCAGCGCGACCTCGTGGCCGGCTTGGCGCAATTGGGCGGCCAGCACCATCAGGCCATGCGGCGGGTAACGGGTCAGAAACGACGAATAAAAGCCGAGCGGAATGACGCCCAGCGAAAAGCGGACATAATGGATCGGCGGGCGGATCAGCAGCACCCTCATGACGGTCGGCCCCGGCGATGCACGATTTTCGTTCCCTCCCGAATTCGGCTCCAACTCCGGAAAAAACCGTACACGCGGGCGTCAGGCCAGGCAAGGCCTCGAAGAAAGTTCGGGGTGAGGGAACAACAGAATTGTTCCTCCCGGAATCCTTCGATCGCCCCCTGGATGCCAACGGATACAATCTGTGCTATTAAAGACGGTCGGTCGGCGGTGAGGAAGGCAAAAAACCTAGCGTTGGAGTGAAAACCATGAAACGTTCGCTCATCATCCTGGCCTTGTTCGCACTCGCTTTGCTGACGGCCATGCCGGCTTTCGCGGTCGATATTCAAGCCGTGCAAGCGGCGATTCGCGCCTCCGGCGCCCGCTGGACCGCCGGCGAAACCTCCGTTTCGCACCTGAGCGCGGCTGAAATGGCTGAAATCGCGAACCTGCCGCTCGAATCCCCCGAGATCGAGGGCGAGTACATCAGCGAATACCCGGGCCCGAAAAAAGCCGACGTGCCCCGCCACCTCGACTGGCGCGACAAGGACGGCAAGAATTTCATCACCGGCATCAAGGATCAGCACCCCTGCGGCTCCTGCGCCACCTTCAGCACCGTCGGTTTGGTCGAATCGTGGATGAAGCTGCTCAACGACAACGAGTTCATCGAGCCCGATCTGGCGGAACAGATCGTCTGGTCCTGCGCCGGCAAGGTGATGCCCCCGGCCACCTTCTTCCATACCCTGACCTGGTTGAAAAAGAGCGGCACCGCCGACGAGGCCTGCTATCCGTACCAGCAGTCGCAATGCGACGACAGCTCGCTGGGCCGGATGCCTTGCGACGACCGCTGCTCCGACTGGCAACAGCGCGTGACCAAGATCGGCGATTACCGCTTCTACATGTGGCCCAAACCCGACGCCTACGTGCAGGAACTGCAGAACGGCCCGATCGTCGCCGGCTTCATGGTGTTCGAGGATTTTGAAGCCTACACCGGCGGCATCTACGAGCACACCTACGGCTCGATGCTCGGCGGCCACGCCATCCAGATCGTCGGCTACGACTTGGACGAGGAATACTGGATCTGCAAAAACTCCTGGGGGGAGGACTGGGGCGAGAACGGCTTCTTCCGCGCCAAGTTCGACAGCGGTTTCCTGGGCTTCGGCTACCAGGGCGCGGCGATCACCGCCACCTACGACACCATCTGCGGCCAGGATCAGGCGCCGGAAATCGCCAACCTGCAGTTGACCGCGGCCTCGCTGCCCGAGAACGGCGACCTGGAAATCAGCTTCGGCTACTCCGATCACGAGGCCAATCTGGCCGGCGGCGAACTGTTCTACGCGGTGGATGAAGGCGACGCGACCCGCTACGTCGATCCGTTGCTCGACCTGACCGGCACGGTTTCGAAAGCGCCGGCGACGTTCACGCTGGCCGGGCCGTTCGCGCCGGGCGAGCACACGCTGACGGTTTACGTCGCCGACCTGTGCGGCGTGGCCAGCAACGAATTGAACGCCACCTTCACCGTCGCCGGCGAAATCGACGACGACAGCGCGGATGACGACGCGGCCGACGACGACGCGGCGGGCGACGATGACGGCGCGGGCGACGACGAGGCGACGGGCGACGACGACGATGACGACAACGGCGGCTGCGGCGCGTAAGCGCGGCCGTTCAGGCGAACCGAACCGGGAGGCGACGCGGGTCGCCTCCTTTTCTTTAAGGCGCCCGCTGGGTTGGATCACCTCTTTCCTTTTTCTTCGGGCGAGGATATGAAAAGAACCGAGTGGCGATAAACGGCAATCACGGCCGGGTCCGCCGGTCAAGGAACAGGAGAGGAATGATCGGTAACCCACCACGCACCAGGCTGCCGCGCGAGGCCGCTTTTCGGCGGTCGCTTCGCCGGAACATCCTGCTGCTGGGTTTGATCGTCCTCTCCCTGCTCTGGCGTGGCTATTTGGTTTTTCACTTGTCCTACAACCCCGACGAATTTTTTTCGGCGGGCGGCGCCGCTCGCCTGCAGCAGCGCCAGTTGCCGCTGCTCGACTATCCCGAAGGCAATCCACCGCTGTTTTACGGCGTTTTTTCACTGGCCTATCACTTTCTTCCCCTCGACGAGCGCCTGCTCGACCGGCTGCGGATAATCAATTGGTTCGTGGTCGTTTTTTGGTATCTGCTTTTCTTTCGGCTGGCTCGCCGGTTGTGGAACGACGAGGTCGCCTTTTGGTCGCTGGGCCTGCTGAGTTGCTTCGTTTTCATCACCTGGCGCACGGTTTTGTTTCGCCCCGATTCTTTCGGATTCCTGCTGTTGTGGCTTTCTTTTCTGGTTCTGTTGAACGATCGGCGGCCGTCGCGCCTGAGGCTTTTCCTGGCCGCCGGTTTGCAGGGATTGGCCGCGATGGCCTATCTGCCGCTGGCGTTCGCGATTCCAGCGACGGCGCTCTGGTTGTTTCGCCGGCGGGACGGCCGGTGGGAATGGGCGGCGGCCGGGCGCGCCGGATTTCTTTTTTTCTTCGGAGCGGCCGTCGGCGCGCTCGTCAGTTACGGGATCATTTTGAGAAGCCGGACGTTTGCCGGCTTGTCCGCGCAGCTAGCCGATTTTCGTTTCGATTCCGTTTACCAGCAGTCATTGACCGTTGATACCCGGGAAATTTTCCTGCAGGTTTTATTCGGCAATCCCCTGGCCTGGTTGTTGGTGCTGGCGGCTTTCGCGGCCGCCCTTTACGCCCGGGTCCGCGGCCGGGACGACGATCCGTTTCTGCTCTTTTTCCTGTTGCAGTTCGCGACGAGCCTGGCGGTTTTCCCCCTGCGGCGGCACGTTTACGAACAGCATTACTTCGGCCCAGCGGTTTACGGGTCGGTGCTGGCCGGAGTCGGGCTCGCGAAGGCTTTCCGGTTCTGGCAAAAGTCGGTTCATCCGGCGCGGGTTCTGTTCGCCGCGCCGGTCGTCGCCGTGTTGCTCGCGGCAACGGCGCTGGCCGGCACCTGGCGGGAATTCGACGGCTGGCGAAAGCTGGATGCGCAAGCGACGGCCGCCCGGGCGGAAGACCGGAAAACGGCCGCCGCGCAAGGCGACCGGTTCACCGTCGAACAGGCCCGCGACCTGTTGGCGCGGCGAGCGAACGCGTTTCATCCGTTTTATTATTTTTCGCGGACGGCTCGTCAGGCGCAGTTGCGTTTTATCCTGGCTCATTCCCGGCCGGACCATTTCGTTTTGACCGATTGGTATACCCCACCCTTCGGGAGGCTGCCGGTGGGGCAACATCATGGGCTGCTGATCGGCATCATTTACCGCCTGCCGAACACCGCCGCCGATCCGGCGTTGCTGGCGCTGATCCGGCGATACGACCCGACCTACGATCCGGCCGACCCCGACGAGGCGGCGCATTACCTCCGCTTGTTCGCGAGTCGACCGCCACGGGTCATCCTGCTGGAAGGCTCGCTGGCGCGGTTGTTCGTCGAGGCGGAACCCTTTCGCGCCTGGTTGGGCGCGCGGTACCAATTCATTTACGAGCCGGAAAGCGGCTCGCTCTTCGCGCTCGCCGCGGCGAATCCGGCCTGAGGCATCGCCGCGACACGCTTTTTCTTGTTTTTTCCCCTCGCCGCGGGTAATCTGACGCGAACGATTTCCCGATCAAAAACGTCCTTTTTCCGCCGCTTGGCGCGACCGTCGCGAGGGCCGCATGGATCAGATCAACGCCGCGTTGCAATGGCTCAACGGTTACCTGTGGGGCCCGCCGATGTTGGTGCTGCTGTTGGGCACCCATCTTTTCCTGACCGTCCGCTTGCGGTTCATCCAGCGGTATTTGGGTCTGGCCATCAAGCTGTCGTTCGCCAGGGACGAGGGCGGCGAGGGCGACGTCAGCCATTTCGGCGCGCTGACCACCGCGCTGGCGGCGACCATCGGCACGGGGAACATCGTCGGTGTGGCGACGGCCGTGTCGCTGGGCGGGCCGGGCGCCGTGTTGTGGTGCTGGCTGACGGGCGTGTTCGGCATCGCGACGAAATACGCCGAGGCGCTGTTGGCGGTCAAATACCGCGTGCGGACAGCCGACGGCACGATGCTCGGCGGCCCGATGTACGCGCTGGAAAAAGGCCTGGGCCAGAAGTGGCTGGCCGTGCTGTTTTCGGTATTCACCGCGATCGCCGCGTTCGGCATCGGCAACATGGTGCAGGCCAATTCGATTGCCGAATTGCTGCACGAGTCGACCGGCGTATCGCCGTGGCTGACCGGCGTCGTCATGACCCTGCTGGTCGGCGTCGTGATTCTCGGCGGCATCCGCTCGATCGCCCGCGTCTGCGAAAAGCTGGTGCCGTTCATGGCGATCGGCTATTTCATCGGTTGCCTGGCGATTCTCGCCCTGACCTATTCGACGGTGCCGGCTTCACTGGCGCTGATCTTCCGTTCGGCGTTCACCGGCCAGGCGGCGGCGGGCGGGTTCGCGGGGGCGACGGTGATGATGGCGGCGCGCTTCGGCGTGGCGCGCGGCCTGTTTTCCAACGAGGCCGGCCTCGGCTCGGCGCCGATCGTCGCGGCGGCGGCGCAGACGAGCCACCACGTGCGGCAGGCGCTGGTTTCCTCGACCGGCACGTTCTGGGACACCGTGGTGGTTTGCGCGATGACCGGCCTGGTGATCGTCAACTCGGGCGACTGGACCGGCGGCCTGAACGGCGCGCGGCTGACCAAGACCGCCTTTTCCCACATCCCCTACCTCGGCCCGGCGATCCTCACCTTCGGCCTGCTGACCTTCGTGTTCACCACGATCATCGGCTGGGAATACTACGGCGAGCGGGCGATGGAATACCTCTTCGGCAAAAAATCCATCCGGCCCTACCGCGTGGCGTGGGTTGTCGCGGTGCTGGTCGGCGCGGTCGCCACGCTGCCGGTCGTCTGGAACTTCGCCGACGCCGCCAACGCCCTGATGGCGATCCCCAACCTCGTCGCCCTGCTGCTGCTCAACGGCGTGATCCTCGCCGACACGCGGGATTACCTCTGGACGCACAAGAAGGAGCTGTAGGGGTGGCTCAATGGTTTAAGCTTTCCATTCCAAATATTTGCGGGCGAGGGGATGCCAATTTGTGTTTTAGATTCAAATAAATATGAATAGCAAAAATAAAACTATTGAAATAAATCGCAGATGAGGATAATATTCCATCAGAACCATTTGGAGGTGCCACCGATGATCCGTATTCATTCATTCATTCATTCGGCTGATTCTTCTTCTCCTGTTTGTTGCCGCGATGGCCTTCTTTGATCCGAAGGTTGCTTCCGCCCGTATGGTGCCGATCCCCAAAGAAAACGAAACGCTGATTTGGGATTCGGGCGAATGGTACGACGAGGAAACCAACGAAGCCGTTCAATTCACCGGCCCGCAAATCCTGCCGACGCGCCATCTTTCAACCGATGAATTGATCGATCTTTGTTACGAGGGCGATCCGGAAGCGGAGCGACTGGACGATTGCCTCGCGACCTTCGCGGCGGTCGAGCCGGACCCCTGGGCCGAGCGAAAAATCACCACGGACGATTACGCCATTTTAGAAGAATTGGGCGATGAGCCCGCGCTGGTGTTTCTGGAGTTGGCCCCGCTCGAAACCATGAGCGCGATCGATCGATTTCTGGAGACCCTTTACGTCGAACAAGAGCTTTTCGATTCCGGCGTGTTGAAAAAGGACGAGGTGTTGACCGAACTCATTGAGGACACGTTCGCCGTGCGAAGCGCTCGCTTCAACGAGATTCGAGACATCCTTGCCGAAATTCCCGGCGTGGTCGTCCGCGATCATTTGGTCGGTCTGGATTATGTGTTTGTTTCAATGCCAATGGACGCACTCGCTGAGGTGGAGCACTTACCGTGGGTGGACCGAATTCATGTGACCGATCCTTGGGAGGAAATCGAGGATTATTCCGCGGAACCGCCGGCGATTCTGGATCACATGCAGCTTGGCGATTACTACGTGCATGACGACGGCAGCGGGGGCTATGACGGCGAATACGACATGCCCGATCTGTATTGGAGCAATATCGTTGCCGCGGTATTGGATGGCAATGGTTTCAATGCGGATCATGTAGCCTTCAATGATCTCAGCACCGGTACGAGCAGGGTAAAACAATCCTTTGTTTGTGACGATGTGGGATGTGCCGAACTTTGGCCTCCGACAGCCATGACTGCCGATTTGAGTGCAACAAAACCATGGCATGGTACGGAAGTGGCGGGTATTTTAGCGGGCGATATCCGCGATGGCCAGGATTCCTATTGGACGACAACCGGCGAATGAATTTATCATTCCGGTCAGGCTCCTGAAGCCGAACTGGTGTTGATAAAATTCGAAAAGGACGCGGCTGGTATGATCATTTCAATAAATCGTTCCGTCTCCAGTCATGTTCACCTGATCAGCATCAGTGACGGTCGGCACTATGATGACGGTGACAATTATTCCTGCCATACAAATGCAGGTTTGGCTGTAGTGGCGAATACGGCTTTTAAAAATGGTATATTAACCGTTGCTTCCGCAGGTAACGACCCTGATCCGGCAAATCAATGCACGGTCTCTGCACCAGCACAAGCGCCGGGAGCGCTCGCTGTTGGCGGAATTGGAGATGGGACGGAATTATCAGCAAATGATTGGAATGATGCCGACCTATTTAGTTTAACTTCTCATGGGCCCGATAATTACTATGGCCTTCGTTGGCGTACGGTAATTGATTCAGTGGCTCCTGCCTACTTTCGGTATTACCCAAGTTATTCAGTTGACTCAGGCGTCAATGGTTACAATACACTTAATCCACCAGGAGGAGGAACGAGTTATGCCCAACCTCTCGTTGCTTCCGCCTTGGTCGATTCCATTCACTATATGCTGGAAGTTAAAGATGACTCACTTTTCCTGCTGCCAGGCGTTCAAAAAGCTTACATGCTGGAAATGGGTGATCGGGCGAATGGTCAGGTCTATGGCTATAATTTTTATTGGGGGGCCGGCCGCACCAGGGTTCGGCGCTTCGATGATGTCGGGATGGACGCTCCTTGGGGGCGCCTGAGTGGCTACGTGTGTGTGGGGGACAGCGATGAAGTCATCGTCGAAGTGAAAAATGGCCAACTACTTTCCGAAGCCGTCGACCGATTGAAGGCCTCGATCTGGTGGTTTACAGACAGCTACTCCAACCCAGTGCCCAACGATATCGATCTTTATCTTCAACGAAGCACCAACGGAACGACCTGGACGACGATTCGCAGCGATACCGGTTCCGATTTGAAGAAGCGGGTCTATTACACTCCAATGGGCGGGTATTACGCGCGCTTGAAAATCGTCGGTACGCAAGTAAACGGTTCCCACAACGATAATGGCGCTTGTTCATCGGGCCAGGCCAGAGTCTATTTCATCTGGATTTATGAGGACGACGCGCGCGATGATTACAACGGTCCGGGCGAAGAAATCGGCCAATTATAAGGAAAAAGGAGACTGATCATGCGGACGTACTTTCTGGCGGTACTAACGATTCTTCTTTTCATTTCATTTCTTGCCTGTGCTCAAGATAAAAACGATGATAACGCCACGGATGACGACGATTCGTCGCCGCCTTGTGAGCCCACTTGCTGGCAGCACAGCCCGGAACAAGCCACCGGTTCGCAGGATCAAATCGAAGAATGGGCGGCCGAATGCCAAAACGCCGATTCCGGTTGTGAAGGACGATATTGCGTGGCGACGAGGATGGAATTTCAAAACGCGCCTGATGATTTGAAGTACTCCGTACAATGTGAGTCTGGGGTATCTGAAGATTTGTACTGTGAATATTACTGGTCGGGAGGGGCTTCTTCCGAAAATAGTTGGCTTGGTCCGGATTATGGCTATCTGTCAAACAAGAACCTTTATGTGTGTGATCCTGACCCGGATGATGCCTGGACGGTCACTGGTTGGGCACAAATACCAGGTGGAAGCGGCAAAAAATGGACAAGTGAAAAAGTAGCGGATTCGTTGGCTCATGATATAACAATAACAGATTGCGAAGATATCGCCGATTTAAAAATCTGCATCCGCTCCTTCATTCCGCCGGACATTCACTGCACGCCCAAATTCGATACAATTAGTTATACTCAATTCGTCGGTTGCGAATCTCGCCAGGAACCGTTCAACCGGCCGTTGAATTGGCGTGACGTGATACCGGATTAAACATCATAACTCTATTGGGGAAGGATGAAATGCGGACGTACTTCCTGGCGGTACTAACGATTCTTCTTTTCATTTCTTGCCTGCGCTCAAGATAAAAATGATGATAACGCCACGGACGACGACGACTCATCGCCGCCTTGCGAGCCTACTTGCTGGCAGAACAGCCCGGAACAGGCCACCGGTTCGCAGGATCAAATCGAAGAATGGGTTAATGAATGTAAAAATGCCGATTCCGGTTGTGAAGGACGGTATTGCGTGGCAACGCGGTTGGAATTCCATGATGCCCCAGAGGATTTGATATATTCAATTCAATGTGAATCGGGATTTATCTCCGAGGAAGTGAATAACCAGTTTTGTAGTCATTATTCGACTGGAGGGTCAACCTGGGACAATCTCTGGTTAGGACCGGACTATGGGATGCTTGCTCCCTACAAAAATGGTTTTGTCTGCAACACGGTTGCCTATAGTGCTTGAACGGTAACTGGCTGGGCGCTGCAAGGGATTGGAAATACGACGGTTCAATGGACAAAAAAAATGATCAACGATGCCTTGATTCATGAAATCACCGACACGCCTTGCGAGGAAATCACCGATCTGCGGACCTGCATCCGCTCCTTTATTCCGCCGGACATTCATTGCACGCCGGTATTCAGCAAAATCGATTACGCGACCTTCATCGGCTGCGAAGCGAAGCAGGAACCCTTCGACCGGCCGTTAGGCTGGCGGGAAATGTACCAGGATTGATTCGGCTCAGGGAACGGTTTTTTCCCGGCCGCGTCCCGCCCACCACTCGCGCAGCAGAACGCGGAAACCGCGCCAGGCTATCCCAGCCTCGTGGCGCGGCCGGCGCAGCAACCGGCGCAGCCGTTGGGCGATATAGCCGCCGCGGAAGTAAAACGAGAAAACCGCGTCGCGCAGCACCTGCCGGGCCTCGGCCTCGGTGTAGGGCGCGGCGAACAATAGCGGCTCGCTCGTCACGAAGTAGTCTTCCCACCGCGTGTGGCGTAGCCGCCCCGCCGCGTCCAGTTCTGTGTACAACGTGCTGCCGGGCAGCGGCTTGAAGAGGTTGAAGGTCACCAGATCCGGCGAAATCCGTTTGGCATAGGTGATCGTCCGCTTCATGTCGGCGACCGTTTCCCACGGGAACCCGATGATGAAATTGACTTTGCATTCGAGGCCGATTCGTCTGGTCAGCCGTACGATCGCCGCGGCCCGCTCCAGGTCGAGCGGCTTGTTGATTCGCGCCAGGGTTTCGGGAACGCCCGATTCGATGCCGTAGGTGACGTGGTGGCAGCCGGCCCGTTGCATCAGGCGCAGCGTCGCCTCGTCGATCCGGTCTACCCGCGAGTAGCAAAGCCAGGTGATTTTCAGGTCCTGGGCGAGAAGAGCCGCGCAAAGCTCGTTGATCCGGGCGAGGTTGGTGGTCGGTGCCTCGTCCTCGAGCCGGAAATCGCGGATGCCCAGTTCGTCGCGGCAGTGCCGGACCTCGGCCAGGAAAGGCTCGATCCGGCGGTAGCGCAAGCGTTGTTGAAACACCGATTTGGAGCAGTAGGCGCAGCGGTAGGGGCAGCCGCGCGAGTACAGGATGCCCGACGAGGGCAGGCGGTAGTAATTGCCCGGATCGGGCACGTAACGCCGGTACGGAATCAGCCGCCGATCCGGAAACGGCAGGGTGTCGAGGTCGTCCAGCAACGGCCGCGGGGCGTTGAGGCGCACGGTTTCGCCGTCCCGGTAGGCCAGCCCGCGCACCTCGCCGAGCGCTCGGCCGTCGCGCCGCGCTTCCACCAGTTCGGCCAGCGTCACCTCGCCCTCGCCGATTGCCAGGTAATCGAAGGCCGCGAATTCGCGCAGGGTCCGTTCCGGCAGCGCCGAGGCGTGAAAGCCGCCTAACACCACCGGCGTGCTCGGCGCCAACCGCTTGGCGCGCGCCGCGATATCCGCCGCCAGCGCCACGTTGGGTGTGTAGGCCGAAATGCCGATCAGCTCCGGTTTGGTTTCGGCCAGCGTTTTTTCCAGCATCGGCGAGATGCGGCCGTGCCAGTCGAGGTCGAGGAGGCGCGCGGTCAACCCGCGGGTTTTCAGAAACGACGCCAGATAGCACAGCGACAGCGGGATTTCCTTGCCCGGCAGGTTGAAAAACGTGCCCTTCACGTTGGGCGTCTGTATCAACAGGACATCCAGCGGCATCGCGCCTGCCTCTTCCCTTCCTCCGGCGATCCAGGTTAAATTCGCGACTGCAAGGGCGCCGCGCCCATTATAAAAGCTCCTTTGTCTTTTACTACTCCCGGCCCGCGCAGGACCGGCTAGCGAATCGAGCGCCACCGGATGTCGAACGGCTTCAGACGAGACCGGCCGCCGCGCACGGCGTTGTGTTACCCGCCCACTCTGGCGGTGACGGTGATGCCGCCGCTCGGCCTGGGTTACCTGGCGGCTTGCGCCGAGGCGGCGGGCTTTCCGGTCGACCTGTACGATCTGGCCGGCGGCCGCTGGCGTCGCGCCGCGTTTCCGCAAATGATCGCGGCGCAGGATTACGACATCGTCGGGTTGAGCGTGATGACGCCCAATTACCAGACGGGGCGCGAACTGGCCCGGGCGATCCGCCGGGCGCACCCGCGGGTCAAGCTGGTGCTCGGCGGCCCGCACCCGTCGGTGTTTCCCGAGCGGTCCCTGCGCGAATTCGACGCCGATTTCGTCGTCGAGAAGGAAGCCGAGCGCACGTTTCCGGCCCTGTTGCAGTCGTTGGCGACCGGCGCGGACCCGGTCGGCCGAGTGCCCGGCGTCTGGGCCTGGCGCGACGGCAAGTTGGCGGGGCTGCCCGCGCCGCCGCCGCCGGAGTTGGACGAACTGCCCTGGCCGGCGTGGCACAAGCTGGCGCCGCACCGCTATCCGCCGATTCCGCACCAGCTCTTCGTGCGCGCCCTGCCCGTCGCCCCGATTTTGACCAGCCGGGGTTGTCCGATGGGCTGCTCGTTCTGCGCGACCAGCTACCTGTTCGGTAAAAAGATCCGCACCCGCGCCGTGGCCGACGTCGTCGAGGAAATGCGTTTTTTGCGCGATCGCTTCGGCATTCGCGAACTGCATTTCGAGGACGACAACCTGTGCCTGGACCGCCGGCACGCCGTCGCGCTGTTCGAGGCGCTCGCCCGCGCCCGCCTCGGCGTCTGGCTCAAATGTCCCAACGGCCTGCAGACCTCGGCCCTCGACCGCGAGCTGCTGCGCCTGCTGAAAGCGGCCGGCTGCTATCAGATTTCGCTGGGCATCGAAACCACCGCCGAAAGCGCCCTCGAACACGAACAGAAATTGCTGCCGGTCGCGGAGGTGTCGCGGGTCGTCGCGGAAGCCAAGAGCGTCGGCCTGGAAGTGCAGGGCCTGTTCGTCGTCGGCCTGCCCTACGATTCATCCGCCGGCGTGCACCGGACGGTGCGCGACGCGATCGCCATGGGGTTGGATCTGGCGCACTTCGGCGTCTTCATTCCGCTGCCCGGTTCGGAACGCGGCGACCTGCTGGCGGGCTGCGACGTCGGCACCGTCAACTTTTTCACCCCGCACGTCGCCTATCCGCACCTGTCGCCGCGCCGGCTCCGCGCCTTGCAGCGCTGGGCGATCCTGCGCTTCTACCTGCGGCCGCGCCCGGTCTGGAAATTGCTGACGCTGTTCAAATGGCGACAGCTCAAGGGCGTCGTCAACCTGTTCCGCCGCTATCTGCTGGGCTTTTAGGCGCGCCGCCGGCCCGCTATGATGAGCCCATCCCGGCAGCTTCAGACAGGCGGTAAATCCTCCATGCCGTTTCGCTTGTGCCGCTCGAAAACCGAGGCCGCGCTGTTTTTCGCGGTGTGGCTGGCCTGTCTTTTTTTCACCGATCTGACTTACAACACGAATTTCGATTCGCGCTATTACCTGGCCAAGGCGCTGGTCGAGCGCCGCTCATTCTGCCTCACCCCCGACCACGACCGCGTCGGCCCCGATCAGGCGCTGTACGACGGCCGCTACTATTCGGACAAACCGCCCGGTTCCGCCGTGCTGATGCTGCCGGCGTTTCTGCTGGCGCGCCTGCCGCTGAGCCTGCCGGGGTTGCCCGCGCGCGGCACCGAAAAATACGATCGCCTGCACGCCTGGTTCACTCGCGCGCTGTCGAGCTGCCTGCTGGCCGCGCTGGCCGTGGTGTTGTTCGCCCGACTGGCCGCACGCTACCTGGACGAGCCAGCCGCCCTTTTCGCCGCGTTGGCCGGCTACCTGACGACGACCGCCGTGGCGCAAGATACGCACGCCACGGGCGAGGTGTTTACGACCGCCCTCGTGCTCGCCTCCTTTCACCAATTGTTGCCCGAGACGGACCGACCCGGCCGGCCGCTGCTCGCCGGTCTGGCCGCCGCCGCCGCCGCGCTGGTCACCTATCAGGCGGCGCTGATCGCCGTGGGCGGGTTGCTCTACCTGGCGCTCGGCCGCGACCGCCGGGGCGCGCTCCGCTACCTGGCGCCGCTGGGCGCCGCGGCCTTTTTAATCCTGCTGTACAACCGCCTGCTCTTCGGCGGATGGTGGAATTTCCCGGTGCTGTTTTTCACCGATACGCTCGGCGATTCGGCCTTCACGACGAATTTCGAGTGGCCGTCGGCCGGCAAGCTGTATCAGATGCTGTTTTCGCCGTATCGCGGCATTTTCTTTTACAGCCCGTTTCTGCTGCTGACCCTGGCCGGCGCGCGCGATTTCTGCCGGCGCGACCGCGCGGCGGCGGCCGGTCTGGGCGGGGCGTTTTTCGCGGTGTTCGCGTTTTACCTGTTCAACCAGGGCTGGTACGCAGGGTGGGATTACGGCTGGCGCTACATTCTGATCGTGCAGCCGTTGTTCGCGCTGCCCGCCTGGACCTGGTTCGCCGGGCGCCGGCGCCACGGGCCGGAGATCATCCTGCTGGCCTGGGGCGGCGCGCTGGCGGCGATCGGCCTGCTGCCGTCGCTTTTCGATATCCCGTCGATCACCGATTTCCAGAATCCGATTTTTTTGCTGTGGTTGCCGAACCTGTTGCGGTTCGGCCCAGTGAGCGCGCTGACCGATTTCTGGTGGTGGGCGACCGGCGCGCCGCTCTCGCCCGCTTTGGCGTGGTCAAGCAGCCTGCTCGTGCTGGGCGGCCTCTGGGCGTTTTGCCTGTGCTTGGGATTTTCAGCCCGGCGCGAGCGGCAGGCCGAGCCGGAGAGCAAGCCGGATTGAGCCGCGGTCACTTTTCCCGAACTTGCAACAGCGAGCCTTTTTCGAGTTCGACGGTTAGGCCGTCCACCGACGGCTGGTACTGGATTTTGCGAACCGTCAGGGGTTCGGTGCCGAAGGCGACCTCGATGATCAGGGACGAACCCGTATGGCAAGTGCGAACCCAGATGGCCTTGTTGAGCCGGTCGTTCACCGGTTCGCGGCGCCCCAGGTTGCCCGGCAGGAGGATGCCCGACAGGTTCAGCGAATCGATGGTGGCGAATTTGTAATCGAGCGAGCGCAGTTGCCAGGGGTTGCCCTCGCCCAGCGACTGCCATTGTTTTTTGGTCTGGTTGTAGACGGCGATCACTTCGGCCAGGCCGCGGCTATGGCTAGTTTTGCTGTAAATCGCCGGCACCAGGGCCAGCAGGGTATCGCCCGTTTGGAAGCCGGGCACCGAGCCGCCGAGTTGAATGATGACGGGCAGGCGATCGATTTCGCGTTCGCTCAGCACCTCGAATTGTTTGGCGCAGCCGAACAACAGGCCGGTCAGAACCGCCAGGCAAAGAGCGCACCACACGCTCGGAACTTTTCGCCGTATTTTCATGGTAACGGACATCCCCCGCATTCTCGTTAAAAACCTAACTGATTCTCGCGACATGTCAAGAAAATTGATCGCGGACCGGACCCGCGGCGCGGTCGATTGACAGGCGCGGGGCGGTGCTTACTTTTCAGACAGCACGAGCGGACGGGTTGTTTTCCATGGACGGTCGAACGAACGGAAAAGGAGGAATCGGGCCATGACCATCATTCGCAAGGATTTGCGCGACGAAGCGGGGCGAAGCGAGCGTTACCCCGGCGGCGGTTGGTCGACCGCGCCTTTTTTCAATAACCGCGAAGCCGCCGAGGAAGACATGAGTTGCTGGCGGCCGGCGGTGGACGTGCTCGAAGAAAAAGAGGCGATCAAGCTGCTGGTCGAATTGCCGGGCCTGGATAAAAGCGACATCGCCGTCAACATCGATAACGGCATCCTCAGCATTTCGGGTAAACGCCAGGCGCCGGGCGACGCGGAACGGGCGAAATTCCTGCGCACGGAGCGCTGCTTCGGCTCGTTCTGCCGCAGCTTCAGCATCGGCAACCAGATCGACGTTGAAAAGATCGACGCCACGATGGACAAGGGCATGTTGACCCTGGTGCTGCCGTATCGCGAGGAAAGCAAGCCCAAGAGCATCGAGGTGAAGATCGGCGGCTAGCCGCCGAGCGTGAAAAAATCGCGCCGTCGTTCCGTGCGACAGTCGGAAACCACTGCGGGAACGACGGATAAAGTTCTCCCTCACCCCGGCTTCGCCACCCCTCTCCCACACGTTCCGGGGGAGAGGGGATTTTTAATAAAAACCCTCGCCGTCTTATTGATTGGCGCGACCAACCGTTCAACGACCGCGGCTTGTTTGAGATCCGCACCCTTCGAGACGGCCCAGGGCCTCCGAGAAGGGTGGCGGTTAAGGTGAGACGGCCAAAGGCCTCCTCAGCGCTGCGTAGTAGAAAGCCGTGTCCCTTCTGAGGAACGAAGTGTCTCGAAGGGCACGGACATTTGGTAGTATCAACAACCTTTCCCGCTTTGGTTTGGGCCACAAGGTAAGGTCAAAAAAAACGCCGGGTCATTGGCCCGGCGTTCGCTTTTCGACGACGGAGCTTTACTGGCGGTCGCGCGGCGGCCGGCGTTCGCGATCGTGACCGCGGCCGTTGTCGCGCGGCGGGTGGTTGTTGTTGCCGAAGATCTGGACGCGCTTGAGGTCGCCGTTGCCGATCGACTTGGTGCGCAGCTCGCCGTAGTTTTTGATCTCGGCGTGGACGATCTTGCGCATCGCGGCGTCGAGCATCTCGGTGCTTTGCGGCCGGCCGGAGGACAGCGCGCGCTGGGCCAGTTGGCGGCACTTGTCGCGAACGGCGTCGATGCGCCGCTCGTGGTATCGCTCGGAATCGACCAGAATCCGCTTGCCTTCCCAGCCCTGTTTCTGGGCCATCAGCGTCATCAAAAACTGGATCGCTTCCAAGGTCGAGCCCTTGCGGCCGATGAAGATGCCGCTGCCGTCGCCCTTGATATCCAGCACGAGCTGGTCGTCGTTTTCGTGCTGGTCCACCACCGCCTCGGGCAGAATCGTCGTCGCGATGTGCCGCAAGGCCGACACCGGATCGAAGCCGTTGCCGTTGCCGCCGGCGCGGACGGGCCGCGCCGGATGCTCGAACTTCAGGCCTTCCACGAGCGGATCGGACTTGAGCCGGGCGCTGATGCGCACCTTGCGGCCGAACAGCGCGGTCAGCGAACCGGGCTGGGAAAGGATCTCCACCTCGAGCAGATCCTTGTCGACGCCGAAATTCTGCGCCGCGGCGGCCACCGCCTCCTCGACGGTTTTACCGGAAAATTCGTAGCGGCTTTCCTGCTGGTCAGTCATTTGGTTTTTTTCCTCCCACCTTGACGGGTGCAGGGATCGGGTTCGGTAGGAAATACTTGTTGGTGATCACCTGCTGGATGATAGAAAGGATGTTGTTGGTCAGCCAATACACCACCAGGCCGGACGGGAAGCTCAGGAAGAGGAAGGTGAAGAGAATCGGCATCATCATCATGACCCGATTCTGCGCCGGATCGGCGGTGGACGGCGTCATTTTCTGGGAGATGAACATTGTCACGCCCATGAGGATCGGCGTGACGTAGTAGGGATCCTGGGCCGACAGATCCTGCAACCAGCCGAAGAACGGCGTGTGCCGCAGTTCGATCGAATAGCCCAGGGCGCGGTAGAACGCGATGAAGATCGGCAGTTGCAGCAGCATCGGCAGGCAGCCGCCGGCCGGGTTGACGTTGTGCGCGCGGTACAAGGCCATCATTTCCTGATTGAGCTTTTCCTTGTTGTCCTTGAGTTTTTCGCGCAGCTTGGCGATTTCGGGCTGCAGTTGCTGCATCTGCTTCATCGATTTGAAGCTCTTGTGCTGCAGCGGGAACATGAAAATCTTGATGATCACGGTGAGGATGAGGATCGCGACGCCGTAATTGCCCGTCACGCGCGCCAGGTAGACCAGCGCCACCATCAGGTAGCGGGCGATGATGTCGAACCAGCCGAAGTCGATCGACTTGTCGAAGCGGTATTTCGGGCCGTTGTTGCCGGCGGCGATGTATTCGCGCTGCTTGGGGCCGAGGTACGCCTTGAAGACCGCTTTTTTCGTCTCGTTCGGACCCAGCGTCAGCGCGCCGCCGAGCAACCGCGCTTCCATGACGTTCTGGCCGACGTCGCGGATCTTGGCCCGCGCGTTCTGCACCGCCAGCGTTTCCTGGTCGGGGCCGACGAGGGCGGCGAAGTAATTGTCGGCGAAGCCGGTCCAGAAGGCCGGGGCGTCGGCGATGTCGTCCGGCTTGACCTTGGAGATGTGCTGGGCCTTGAGGCTGCCCTCGAGATTGTTGACCTGCAGCATCTGGTTGTAGTCGCGGTAGAAGAAGCTCGACGTGTCCTCGATGATCTGCTCGTAAACCGCGCAGAACGGCTGCACCGTCACCGGTTGGTTCGAGGCGTTGGCGATCTGCATTTCGACGTCGACGTTGTAGGGCAGATCCTGGGGCTGCGTGCCCTGGATGGAAAAGCGCACGGTTTTGGTGACGGTCAGGGCGCCGCTGCTTTGCGACAGCACCCAATGGTCGGGCGCCTGCTGATCGACCCGCCACAAGCCGGTGCCGTCCAGGCCGGCCATGTCGTTCAGAGCGCAGACCAGTTGCGGTTGATCGGAGTAGGGGCGGGGTTTGACCTTCTTTTTGATCAGCGGCCGCTCGTAGGGCGCCAGGTCGACCTTTTTCCGTTCGGCGGCGGCCAGTTTTTTATCGGCGGTGGTGAGGTTGAAGTTCAGCAGTTCCCAATCCAGCAGACTGCCGCCGTCGCGGTTGGCGATCACGCCGCTGACCAGGGGCGTCGCCACCTTGCCCTGCGTGGGTTCGACGGGGGGCGGGGCCGGCGCGACGGGAGCCGCGGTTTCGCCAGTCGCCGGTTCGGCCGCCGCGGTCGCTTCGGCCGGCGGAGTCGGCGGCGCCGGCAAGGGCGGCGGAGTCTGGGTCGCCGGCGGCATGGCCGCCGGAGTTGCGGCGGGAGTCGGCGAGGTCGCGGCCGCTTGTTCGCCGGTGGGCGTCAGGTCTTGCTGCGGTTTCGGTTGCGGGGCGAAGAGCATCTGCCAGGCAAACAACACCGCCACCATCAGCAACATGGCGATAATAAAATTGCGGTCCATTCCGCTCCTTTACTGGCGCGCGGGAGGCACCGGGTCATCACCCCCACGAGCGAAGGGATGGCAGCGTAACAGTCGCCAGAGCGCCAAACCCCAGCCGCGGATCAGGCCGTGAATCTGGAGCGCCTCCAGCGCGTATTGCGAACACGTCGGCCGGTACCGGCAGTTGTTCCCGAGATAGGGGCTGATGGCCCGCTGGTAAAAGCGGATCATCCCCGCGCTCAGGCGCGTCAACCAACGAAGGACGAGCGGTTCGGTTGCCATCGCGTTCAAAGCGGGCTTTGGCCGGCATGGCGCGAAAAATACGGGGCGAAAACGGAATCCAGATCGGCCAACCGCCGCAGGCGGTTTTCCGGTCGGACGACCACCACGAGGTCGCGATCGGCCGAAAAGCGATCGCGGTGCAAGCGAAAATATTCGCGCAACAGCCGTTTGATCCGGTTGCGGCGGACCGCCTTGCCGACCTTGCGGCTCACGACCAGGCCGAGCCGCGGTCCGACGGCGGTGGTCGGGCATTCGATGAGAATCAAGCCGTCGGTCCGGAATCGGCGACCCTGCCCGGTGACGCGGGCAAAATCCCGCCGGCCGAGCAGGCGATCCCGTTTGGTCAATGTCCGCCGCGTCGCCCGCCCTGTCCTTATTTGCTCGGAATCGTCGCGGCCAACCGCTTGCGGCCCTTGGCGCGGCGGCGCTTCAATACCTGCCGGCCCGCCGCGGAAGCCATGCGGGCCCGAAAGCCGTGTTTCCGCACCCGGCGGAGATTGCTGGGTTGAAAAGTTCGTTTCATTCTTCACCTCGTTTAGCGTATCCCACGGTCGCGACTTTTTGCCCGCGCGAAATCCGGGGCTTGTTCGCATTGGGAATGAGTGGTGTTTCTTAGATAATTCAAGTGCTCTTGTCAAGGCGTTTTCACTTCAAAAATCCGGACTTGGACTCGTCATTCGCCGGCGCCGGATCCGGCGGATGCGGATATCTGGTGCTCCAAGCCCCGAAAACCACCAGATATAGTCCGTTTCGGGGCTTTTTTACCCCCGAGAAAAGAAAAACGCCCCCCAGGCGGGAGGCGTTGATCGGTTGATCGAATTTTAGAGAGGCATCACCATGATGCTGCCGCTGGCGTCGACCGAGCCGATGAAACCGGTCTTGCCGTCCGGATTGATCGTCACGTAACTGCCGTTGATAGAAGCCTCGGTGAATTCCACGTCTTCCAGGCTGGCGGTGAAGGCCGCGCCGTTCGTTTTGCCGATCTCGGTGACGTGCATCGTGCCGCCGGTCGAGATGTACAGCGCGTCGTAGACCATCGTCAGGCCCTGTTGCTTGGCGTTGACGTAAAGCAGAACGAAAGTGGTCAGGGTCTCAGCCTTGCCGCCGGTTTCGATCGTCAGGTCGTAGTCGCCCGCCACGGTGTCGCCGGCCAACTGCCAGCCGAACAACTGGTGCATCGTGCCGGTCATCGGATCGCTGGCTTGCGAAATCGAGAAGACGTCGTGGACCGACGCGTAAACGAATTGTTGGCAAAGCGCGCCGGTGCACGGTTCCCATGTTTCCTCGTTGAAGCCGCCGTCCACCCAGGGGTCGCCGGTCGGGGTCGTGTCGTCGTTATCGTCGTTGTCGTCGTCATCGTCGTCGGCCGGCGAAGCATCGTCATTGTCGTCATCATCATCGGCCGGGGAAGCGTCGTTGTCGTCGTCCGCCGCGGACGTGTCGTTGTCGTCGTCGTCATCGTCGCTGGAGCACGCGGCCAGAATGGCCAGGCCGCCCAGGGCCAAGAGCGCGACCAGCAATAAAATCCGCCATTTACCCATCAGTTTCATTTTCGCCTCGCCTCCGGATTGATCCTTAAATTTGAGAAAAAAGGCAATTGCACAACCAAAATACAATCCCAAATCCCGGGCGGGAGGTCAAGCCGCTCGCGCAACGAAGCGTATCGCTTTGTTTCCGGAAGGAATTTTTCCGGTCACCGTCACCAATTTTCGATCGGCAAAGGCGCGGCCAGGGTTTGCACGCAGGGTCGGGAAAACGGGTCGAACGGCTCGCGGAGCCAGTCGACCGCCAGTTGCCGGAGGCATTGTTGATCGGCGAGCGGGACGCCGGACTCGCGGCCGCCCAGGTCGAAGAGCACGGCGTGATCGGCGTTGACCGGCACCACGTAGCCGCCCGACAACCCCGCGGCGACGGCCTGAGCGGCGCCGGTCCACGGCGTGGCCTGGTCGAGACGCGGCGCGATCAGCAGTCCGGGCAAGGCCGTCGCCACCGGCGTTCGGTCGACTTGCGGCGGCGCGTCGTCAAGCCGGGCCAGTTCCTCGCAGTCGATCGCGGTCATCCACTCAATCTGGTCCAGCGGAATGTAAGGGGGACTGAGTTGCGACAGGACAAAGGTGGTGTCGGAAAAAACGTTCCAGCCGGGAAAATCGAGGCACATCGTGTTGTCGGAATACGGATCGAACACCAGCGTTTCGCCGTCGGTGCCCAGTTCCGTGGGCGGCTCGCGCAGGATCAGCGCCTCCTGGTGCCAAGCCTTCATCGCGGCCCAATCGTCCGCCGCGCCCGCCGCGAGCACCATCGGCCAGCGGGCCAGAAAACGCGGCTCGTCACCCAGGTGAAATAGGTCCATGGTGATTTCGCGGCCGGTCGGCGCACCGGCGGCGGCGGGGCCGTTGATGAATTCGTCGGTGGCCGCCCACAGCGCGGCGCCCGACGAGTAAGGGCAGTCCGCGACGGCGTCGCAGTCGGCGGCCAGGGTTTTCAGGATGCGGTCGAGGTCGTGTCGTCCGGTTCCCTGCGGGGCGAGCAGCGAGTCGAACAGGTAGGCCGCCACGTGAGCGTCGTCCAGCCGCAGGTACTCGAGAAACAGCCGCGTTCCGTAACTGTTGCCGTACAGTTTGATCGTGTCCAACCCGAGCGCCGCCCGCACCCGCGCGAAATCCCGCGCCGCGGCGGCGGTGGACAGCCGCGCCGGGGAAACGTCGGTCGGCAGCCCTTCGAGGCACTCGCGCACGAGGGCGCGGTATTCGTCCGGATCGGCGTACGGCCGGCCGAGCACGTCATCCGGGCAGACCAGCGGCGTGGACGACAGCGACGAACCGCGCGACTCGACGAACAGCAGGGTGAAGTTTTCGCGCAGTTCGACGTTCAGAAAACCCTCCGGCCACAGGCCGAGCAGAATGACGTTGCGCAGGTTCGGATCGGGGCCGCCCAGATGCACCGCCAACACGTCCGTTGCCGCGGCATCCGCCGCCGGCACGACGGCGAAACGCACCGCCAGCCGCCGGCCGTCGTCGTTTTCCCAATCGACCGGGGCTGCGACCGTGCCGCAGGCGGTGTCGGGCGGAATCAGCACGCGATATTCGAGCGGATAGAACTCGTTGCACGACACCCACTCGAGAGCCGGCGGCGCGGTATCGTCATCGTTGTCGTCGTTGTCGTTGTCATCGTCGTTGTCGTCGTCGCCAGCCGGTGAAGCGTCGTCGTTGTCGTCATCGTCAGCGGCCGAATCGGCGCCGGTTCCGCAGGCGCCGAGTAAAAGCGCCAGCATCAGCAATGGGTAAAGGGCGTTTTTCATGGCGTAAGTATTGTTCCATCGCCGCGGGCAAAGGGAAAGGGGAGAAAGGGGAGCGGCCGTTTAAAAAATCACGGGCGCCTCGGATGAGACGCCCGTGGGAAGTGGCAAGCGGGCGGATCAGCAGCCGCAGCCGGAATCGTCGTCGTTGTCGTCGTCGGTCTGGTCGTTGAACGCGTCGTCGTTGTCGTCATCGTCGTCCGCGATGGTGTCGTCGTCGCCGGGTTCGGTGACGGTGATGTAGGCGGTTTTGGTTTCCTCGTCGCTGCCGGCGGCGTTGGTGACCGTCAGCGAAACCTGATAGACGCCCGCCTTCTTGAAGGTGATCGACGGATTCTGCTCGTCGACGGTCGTCTGGTCGCCGCCTTCGGGGCCGTACGACCATTCCCAACCGGTGATGTCGCAACCGGCGGCGGCGACGGATTCGTCGGTGAACTGCACCGTCAGCGGCGCTTCGCCCGCGGTGACGTCCGCCGAGAAAGCAGCGACCGGCGCGCCGCATTCGACCGTGATGTAGCCGTCCTTGGTTTCGGTGTACGCCGCGCCGCCGTCCTGCATGGTGTAGGTCAGGCTGACGGTGTACGTGCCGGCGGCCGCGTAAGTGTGCGCCGGCTGGGCGGCGTCGCTGGTTTCGCCGTCGCCGAAGTCCCATTCGACCTGCAGCGGTTCGCAGCCGGTCAGGTAGGTGGAAAGATCGCTGAATTGCACGGCCAGCGGGGCCTCGCCGGCGGTCTGGTCGGCCGAGAAATCGACCGTGGGCGCGGTGCATTCGGCGGTGATGAAATCATCCTTGGTCAGCGTATCGGAGCCATAGACGTTTTCGATCGTCACCGACACCGAATAGACGCCGACGGCCTCGTAGGTATGGGTCGGTTGGGCCTCGGTGGAGGTCTGGCCGTCGCCGAAATCCCACTCGTAGGACGAAACCAGGCCGCTGGTCTGCGCGGCGAACTTCACCGCCAGCGGCACCTCGCCGGTCGTGACGTCGGCGGTAATGTCGCTGACGGTCGGCGCGTCGGTGGAGGCCATGCCGACCAGTTCCAGGTTGTCGATGCCCCACCAGTAATCGTAATTACCGGTGTAGGTGAAGCGGAATTTGACGCTCGCCTGATTGTCGGCCCAGTCGCCGACCGGTAAATCTTCCAATCCGCTGCGGTCGACGGTATTCCAGTAGGCCACGCTGTTCCAGGTGGCGCCGTCGTCGTTGGAAATTTCGATCGATGCCGAATCGTCGCCGTAGCCGCTGACCCAGTTGAATTCGTGGGTCAGCAGCAGCCGCACGTCGGTATAGCCGGTGCAATCGATGGTTTCGGTGGTCAGCGAATCGTTCCACGGGGCGCCGGAGCCCGAGTTGTCGGAATCGGCCATGGCGAACAAACCGCTCCAGTAGCTGCTGGACCGGCCGCCCGGATTCTGGTCGCTCCAGGTGTAAAGCAGGCTGCCGCCGTTGACCGTATCCCAGGTGTCCGGAATGCCGTCGGGATCGAAATCCTCTTCCCAGATCGTCACCGCGCCGATCGTCATGGTCGCCGCCTCGACCGTGTTGGCATCCTGGTGGCCGAGCGAGTCGGTGGCGCGCACCACGTAGAAATATTCGACGAGGTTCGGCAGGTTGGCGTCCAGGTAGGTGGTGTTCGACACCGTGGCGAGCGGCACGGCGAAGGACTGGCCGCCGCTCGTTTCGGCCCGGTAAATCTGGTAGGTGATCGGCGGGGTCAGGTCGGTCGCGGCCGCCCACGACAAGGTCACCCGGTGATCGCCGCCCACGGCATTGGCGATCCCGGCGAAGGTCGGGGGCGCGGTGTCGGCGTAGGCGGTGTCGGTTTTATCGGCCGGCGAACCCGCGCCGGTGTCCTCGTCGTGATAGTAAACGGTGATGGTGTCGCCGTCGCCGACCGACAGCGCGCCGTCGCCCTTGCCCGGCGCTTCGGCGGTCAGGTCGATTTCACCGAAGAACGAGCCGGTCGGATCGCCCGCCACTTCGAGTTCGGTGCAGGTCACGTCCTCGCCGGCTGATTCGGTATCGCTGTCGATGTGCAGCACGAAGGTGCCCAGACCGGTCAGGTCGATGTCGGACAGCGAAACCTGGACGGTGCTGTTTTCCACGTAAACGTGATGATCCAGGCGCACGATGCCGTCGGAAATCGCCCCGACCAGGATGTCGGTTTCGTAGGGACGGTAGGAATGGCGGGTGATCGTCAGGTGCACGTCGGCGATGTCGGTGACGGGTCCGTCAAAGGCGATGTGCGCCGTGCCGCCGCTGCTGTAGCCCTTGCCCAGAATCAGGCCGTTTTGCACCAGGGCGACGCGCGCACCGTCGGCGTCGACCTCCACGTCGAAGCCGGTGGCGCCCATCGGCATCAGCGGCAGGTGCGAGACGGTCAGCGTGCCGGGGACGCCCGCCCACATTTCCATGGTCGGATCGCCGAACCAGTGGAACTCGGTGATGGCGGGGATCTCGTAGGGATCGCCGGAATAGTAATGGTCGAGGTAGATCTTGCCGTAGGTCAGGACGATGCCCATGCGCCATTCGGGGTCATTGGGGCCCGAGATCGGCCAGTCGGGTTCGAAGTCCGGCCACATGGAATCCAGCCAGGCCCAGAACATGCGGTCGTTGCGACCGGAGTAGCTGACGCGGGTCGAGCCGATGATGCCCACCGAACCGCCGTTGGGATTGCGTTCCCAACCCTCGGTGAAGCACTCGGAATGGGAAGCGCCGGCGGTCTCGTTGTCGAAATAGCCGGTCAGGCAGTTGACCGACCAGACCACCGGCTGCAGGTCGCCGTTGGCCAGCGCCTGCACGTCGCTCAGGTAGTAGGACGGATCGGACCAGCCGATTTCCTCGCCGTGGTCGCGGTGGGTGAGGAACACCGTGCCGGCGTTGACCGCGGCCGTGATGTCCGCCGCGTCGCCATCCCAGGCGAAGCCGTTGGCCCGCAGCAGGTCCGGCGGAATGTTGACCGAGTCGTAGCCGGTCGCCGACCACCAACTGGGCGTCCAGTTGTAATAGGTCTGTTCCCAATAAAGCGGCGAGTAGTACGAGTCGGTGGTATAGATGCGGTGCGCCGTGAACGGGCTGTCGGGCATGACGTGGTTGAACCACTGATACACTTCCTCGGTGGTCCGCAGGAAACGCCGCTCCTCGTAGCCGTCGAAAGCCGGCTGGAAATAGGCCGCGGTATAGGCATTGGTATAGTAGCTGTCGTTGACGATCGGATCGCGCTCGTAGTTGATGATGTCGTTGACGTGCTTTTGTGCCTCGGCCAGCGTATCGACGCTGATGCGCGCGCCGGCGATGTCGGGCCAGACGTCGCCGCCGTCCACCTGCACGAAGTGGATGTCCGAGCCGATGTACTCGCCGTAATCGTAAACCTGATAGCAGGGATTGATGAATTCGGAGTCGCCGAAGAAGAGAATGAATTCCGGCGCCGGATCCCAGGTGTCGTAAGCCTCCTGCACCCACGCCTTCACTTCGCTGCAGGTGAGGCCGGAGTCGTCGGTGGTGTAAACCTCGATGTCATAGCCCTGCAGGATTTTCCAGTCGGCCAGATCCTGCGCCGCGTCGACCAGGTGCGGCGCGCTGAGGATGACGAATTCCGCGCCGGTCGGGCTCTTGCCCGTCAACGCCGGGCGCGGTTCGTTGGCGAAGGCCTGGTGATTCATCGCCGTGTCGTACAGGCTTTGGAAGGCGTCGCCGCGGCGGTCGCTGAAAAAGACGCCCTTGCCGCCGGCGAATTGGATTTTGACCTCCAGGTCGTTGAGCAGCTCGGCTTCCCGGTCGACCGGGTTGTACTGCACCGGATACAGATCGAGGCGGATCAGCCGCAGACCGCGCAACGTGAACGGGCCTTCCACGGAATACAGCCGGCCCGGGAACAAGGCCTTGCTGTCGTAACATCCCTCGTCGTAAGAGAAATCCGGGTCCGGTTCGCCCGCGCAGTCGGTCGGCGGAATCTGCGCCGGCAGATGACGGACGCCCTTGAGCGTCCGCCGGTCGTCGACCGTGACGGTGACGCTCGGGGTCGCGCCCTGCGGCACCGCGATCCAGCGCGTGTAAACCGGCAATTGCGGCTCGCCCGGGGTGGAATGCATCGCCGCGCCTGGGAAGTCGATCTGTTGCCAGGTTTCGCCGGCCAGCTCGAGGGCGGTGATCTGGTAGGCGGGAATGTGAAGCCGGAAAGCGAAATCGGCGGCCGAGTTGTCGTGGATTTGAATCGCCGGTTGCCGTGCGGCGATCGACCCGTCGTATTTGACCCATTGGCGGCCGGCGAGGGCCAGCGTGGCGAACAACAAAAACGCTGCGGTAACGCCGATCAGGATGAAACGCTTCACCGGTGTCTCCGTTCGTGGTTCGTGCCTCGTTCACTAGGGCGTCCGATTCGAGCGGACATACTTTTCCAACATTTAAGTATAATTTATTTAACGGAGGTTAGGCAATCAGCGATTGCGCGGCCGGTGCGGCAGGACGGATCGGTCGGCGCCCACGGTACTTGTCACTCTGAACTTGTTTCAAGCTCTGAGTCACAGAAACCGAAACCAGTTCGATCTGACGGGTCGATGCTATTTTTCGATGGGGTAGTGCCGGAAGGTGACGTACCCCAGGAACATGATGGCCGCCGCCACGACCAGCGAGGCCAGCACGCCGTACGGGCGGTCCGGCGTGGCACCCCACCAATCGTTCATCAGCGGCACGATGAAGTAGGCGATGCCCGAGGCCGGCTTGGAGATCAGGCCTTCCATGCCGTTGTACATCGCCTCGCGGCGGTAGCCGGTCAGCTTTTCGTCCCAGTCGATGACGTCGGTCAGCACCGGCCGTTGCAGCACGAAGATCACGCTCACCGCGAAGGCGCAGAGGAACAGCACGACGATGGCGTGCGCGAAGCCGATGTAGGTAAAGGACATCGACGCGCCGAACAACGAGGCGATCCACGAAATCGGATAGCCCAGGAACGGGAAGTGGCGCGTCAGGGCCAGCAGGAGCAGGCAGAACCCGAACCAGACCATGCTCAGGTTGAAGACGTGCTTTTTGCCGCGCTTGGTCGCCATCCGCGACACGAAGGGGAACATCAGCGCCGCGCCGATCAGCACCACGCCCTGGAGGTAGCCCGCGTAACCCGGATCGAGCCCGAGAATCTTGTCGACCAGGAAGGGCAGCGAGGCCATGATCACGTCGACCGACATGCGGATCGCCGCCGAGGCGGTGACGTACGTGGGGAAAGTCGGGTTTTTAAACGACTGGACCACCGATTCCAGGAAGCCGAAGTGAACCTGCTTGATCTCCGCGGCCGGCTTTTCCTTGATTTTCCAGATGCTCAAATAGAAGGTGAACGCGAAGAAAATGCCCATCAACAGGCCGGTGACCTCGAACGAGTTGTCCAGCCGGATCGGGCCGAGGGTCAGCCCCGAGGCGAACACCGTGATCATCGCGCCGACGCCCACCGCGCCCAGCACCGAGCCGAGCACGTCGGAATACGCCATGTATTCCGAAACCTTGATGCGCTCGTTGTTGTAAGGAGTGATTTCCGGCAGCAGCGAAAGGTACGGCGCCACGACCGCCGTGTACATGATCCAGAAACCCGTGTGCGTCACCAGCAGCCAGACGAAATTCGGCGTGAACTCCACCCCGGCGACGCTGAACCACGTCGTGCCCGGGCCGGTGCGGTCGGGCGGGAAGAAAATGACCATCGAAAACAGCATGAGCAGCGGTGTGCCGAAGATGATCCACGGCTTGCGACGCCCCCAGCGGAAGGAATACTTGTCCGACAGGTGGCCGACCGTCGGCTCGGCGAAGGCCTCGAGCAGGCGCGGAATCAGGCCGCCCATCGACATCGCGCCGGCCGAAACGAGCATCAGCGTCGAGCCCGAGGCGCTGTCCCGACCGGTGTAGAAATAGATCAGCCACGAGGCGATCAACGCCGGCGACAGGGAGACCGACAACTGGCCGAGCGCGTAGGTGAACTTCTGAAAGAAGCTCAGACAGGTCTGATTCTCGTCGGCGACGATTCCGGTTTCGACGGCGGGTTGCTGTTCCATGGTTCCTCGCGGTCAACTTGTTTTTCAGCGGCTGATTTTCGGTAAATCGTGCGGAGTGTACGCCGGAAAAAAACGAAGATCAAATTTGAAGTGCGGTTCAGAATGGTTTTGGACGAAGGCGTGATTTTTTCAAAGAGGTTGACAATGGTTTGACATCAATTGACAATTAATTTATATAAGGTTGACAAACAACATTTCTGGGGTTGTTAAATGGTCGGAGTCAGGGTACATGGCGAGGAGATCCGGACCTATATCCTGGAAAACGTCGAAAAGCATCCGCGGGATATTGCGCGGCGCACGGCCGAGAAATTCGGTATTACCCGGCAAGCGGTCAATAAGCATCTGAAACGATTGCTGGCCGAAGGGGCACTGGTCGAATCCGGCCGAACGCGGAATCGCACCTATCGACCGGCATCGCTTGCTCAATGGACCAAAATCTATCCGATCGCGCCGGGTTTGGAAGAGGGCGCGGTCTGGTTTCATGATATCAAGCCGCATTTCGAACCATTGCCCGCCAATGTCATCGACATCTGGCAATATGGCTTCACGGAAATGTTCAACAATGCGATTGAACACTCCAATGGACAAAGCATCACGGTGAACATTGAAAAAGGGGCGGCGGCGATTCGGATTTTGGTTTTGGATGACGGCATCGGAATTTTCAAAAAGATACAGAACGCATTAGGCCTATTGGATGAACGGCATGCCGTTTTGGAGCTGTCCAAGGGAAAACTGACGACGGACGCCAAGCGGCACTCCGGTGAAGGGATCTTTTTTACCAGTCGGCTGTTCGACGAGTTCGGCATTTTTTCAGGTAATGTTGTTTTTCGCCATCAGTTCGGCGAGAAGAGGGATTGGATTATGGAACCGGATCAATGGAGACAGGGAACCGCGGTTTATCTCCAACTCAGTAACCATAGCGTCCGCACGACGCGGGAGATTTTCGACGCCTTCACCACCGGAAGCGATTACGGCTTTGATAAAACGAGCGTTCCCGTCAGGCTGGCGCGCGAAGGCGACGAAAACCTGATCTCCCGTTCGCAAGCCAAGCGGCTGCTCGCGCGGCTCGAATTGTTTCAGACGATCGTGTTCGATTTTGCAGGCGTTGAGATGATCGGCCAGGCGTTCGCGGACGAGATTTTCCGCGTTTTCGCCCGGGAGCACCCGCGGATGGAGTTGCTCGCGATCAACGCGGGCGCGGACGTGCAAAAAATGATTTCACGGGCGAAGGCGGCCACCGCGCCGGCGGATTAAAGCGAAAGCTTTAACTCGCCGTAGTAACCGGTCGGCGGCAGGTCGTTGTCGCCGTCGCCCTCGCGGTCCCACCAATAGCCGAGCCAGTTGTCGACCCGGAAGCCCAGTTCGACGTGTTTGCCGAGGGTTTTGTAGACGCGGGCGTTGGTCTGCCAGCGGTATTTGGCCTTGTACCAGAGCCCGCCCATGCCGATGTAATCGCGCGGCGACTGGTACTGGGCGCCGACGAAGCCGCCCAGGCCCCAAGGCGTGTAATCGACGAACAATTGCGAGGCGGCGTTGTGTTCCGGCACCGTGCCGAGCGACGTGTCCTCGTCCAGGTCGAAGGTCCTGGTGTAGGTGTAGTTGAGCGACCAGCGCACGTAGTCGATGGGAAACAGGGTGAGCGCGGTTTCGCCGCCGATGATCCGCGCCCGCTTGAGGTTGACGCAGGTCATCAGCGGGAAGCCGGCCAGGTAATTGTCGGCGATGATCTGCTGGTAGATCATGTCCTGCAGTTCGTATTGGAAATAGCCGACCGAGGCGTGGGCGAACTTGCCGAAAAGCTGTTCGATCTCGGCGTTCCAACCGACGGCGGCTTCGGGTTTGAGATCCTCGTTGCCGCGCAGGAAATAGCCGGTATGACGGAAAATCGGCCGGTAGAGTTGCGAAAGGGTCGGCTCGCGGAAGGCGCGGCCGATGCTGGCCCGGAAGGCGTGGTTGCCCGGCAGTTTGACCAGCGTCGAAAACTTCGGGTTGACCGTCGTGCCCCATTCGGGATGGTTGTCCACCCGCACACCCGGCACCAGCGACCAGACGCGGTCGAAGAAAAACATCTCGTCCTGCGCGAAGGCCGAAAGCACGGTCTGATAAGCGTTGTAGGCCTGGCGCGAATCGACCAGGCTGCTTTCCTCGAACGCCGAATAGTCGATACGCTCGTGCCGCCAGGAAAGGCCGCCGGAGAGCAGGTTCCAGTCGGTCAGGGCGCCGTTGCCGGCCAGTTCGCCGTTGTACTCGTCGCCGCGGGTGGTGTTGCCCTTGTTGACGAGACCGCGGATGAACTCGGGCGGCGGAAACGGGTTGTAGGTGTAGGTCGTCGAATATTCGCGGTAGCGGAACGTCCGGTGGAAGTAGGCGGCCATGCCGCTCAGGCCGAAGCGGCCGGCCGACAATTCGCCGCGCACCTGGCCGGACAACTGGGTTTTATCGTCGCTGACGTTGCCGTCGTCGGTGTCGCTGAACTGGTTGTCTTCCCAGTGATAGCGCGATTCGGCGGTCCAGGTCAGGTACGATCCCGACTGCACGCGCACCTTGCCGAACAGGTCGTTGGTTTCGTAGGGATGGCCGTCGTTGTTGGGCTCGGGTTTGGTGTCCACGACGCCCTCGCCGATTTCGACGATCGGCCGCGCGGCGTTGGCGTCGATCCAGCCGCCGGATTGCTCGCGGTTGAAATTGGCCACCCAGCCGACCGGCCCCGCGCCCCAGCTGTGAAACGCGTTGCCGCCAAACGTGTTGAAACTGCCGCCCCACAAATTAAGTTCGCCCTTGGGTTCGGTCGAGGGATCGCGGGTCAGGATGTTGATGACGCCGCCGATCGCGTCGGAGCCGTAGAGCGAACTGCTGGGCCCTTTGACGACCTCGATCCGCCGGATGAGTTGCGAGGGAATCAACTCCAGGTCGGGCGCGCGCATCGTCCAGGGCAGGCGTTGGCCGTCGATCAACACCAGAATGCGGTCGGTGGGCAGGCCCTGCAGATTGATGCCCGAGCCCGGGCCGCCGCGGCCGGACTGCTCGTAATCGTCGACGAACACCCCCGGCACCGTTTCCAGCGCGTCGCCGGCGTCGACCGCGCCGGATTTTTCCATTTCCTCCTGGGTGACGATGCTGGTGGCGACGGGCGCGTCGGAGAGGGCGTGCTTGGTGCGCGTGCCGGTCACGACGACCTCGTCGCCGGCGCGGTAGACCGGAACGGCCGCTTCAGCTTCGTCCGCGCCCGGTTCCGGCGTCGTGTCGGAATCGTCCTCCTCGGCTCGAGCGTCAATAGCCGCGCCGAGCGAAAAAGCGAACAGCAGGCTCAGAGCCAGAATCGCCAGCCAGATCGATCCAACGCCACGATTCAATTTCAAACCCCGTCAGGATATAAGGCCGTGCAAAATTGTTTTTTCAAAGGGTGCCACGGTCTTCGATCGACCAAGATCGATGGCCGTGCGAGAGATTCCGGTTGTCAGATGAGCACGGCCATGAACCCGCGATTATTCGGGTTCAAGACCGTGGCACCCCCTGATTGTCTGATTCGTTTGTCGTCAGCGGTCGATCACGGATCGACCAGCGTCACGTCCACCGTGGTCAATTGACCGGAGGTGATCGTGGTAAAGGGCACGTTCATGGCCCAGTTGTTCGGGTCCACCGAAAAATTGATGCTCTCGCCGTCGTTCGGATTGGTGTCGAGGAACGCCACGATGCGCCAGTCGCCGGTGAAATCCGTTTCGATTTCGTAATCGAACGGGAAACCGGTCCCGGGCACGTCCACCTTCGCGCTGTGATCGGGGGCCATCATCGGCAGGCCTTTCCAAAAGCCGAAAACCACCTGCGCGCCCGTCGCCGAGCCCGCGTAGGTCAGCGTGCCGTGAATGCCGGTTTTCGCCGCCGTGTCGTCGTCGTTGTCGTCGTTGTCATCGTTGTCGTTGTCGTCGTTGTCGTCGTCGCCGAGTTCGTCCGGATCCAGAAACGTCAGATCGATGCCGGGGTTGTCGCCCGCCACGATCGTCGTCGCCGCGGTCGGAATGGCCATCGGGTCGAGGCCCGGCGTCATGCCGACGCGATCTTCGGGGTCGACGTCGATGATCGCCAGCACGTAATAGGTGCCCGTGCGGTCCACACCGACCGTGAAATCGAAGGGAAACCCGGTTTCCGGGATATCGATGTAGACGTAGTAGAGCGGCGCGGCGGTCATCGGCCAGACGTCGTTGATGGCGATCATCACCTTGGATTTCGCGGTGGCCGCGTCGCCATCGTAATAAAGGGTGCCGCTGAGGGTGGCCGGATAGTCGGCCCAGGGATCGCCGTTGTCGTCGTTGTCGTTGTCGTCGTCGTCGCCCGAGCAGGCCACGGTCAGGGCCGCGAGGCCGGCGATCGCCGTCAACAGAATGAACAACCAAATTTTCAATTTCATCGTCCGACTCCTTTTCCTCGTTCTATCTCATTGAGCCCTATTCATCGGTGTCGTCGTCGAGCCACCAAAAATCGACGTCCTCGGGGTCGAGCAGCACGAAATTGCGCACATTGACCCCGGCTTGAATGGTGGTCATGGCCTCGCCCTCGTCGGGCAAGTCCATCGGATCCACTTCCGAGTTCATCATCAGGTTGACGTCGTTCTGATCGACGTCCAGAAACGCCGCCAGGTAGAAGGATTTGCCTTCGACGTACTGGTCGAGGTCGAATTCGTACTGCACCGGAAAGACGCCGTCGAAGTTCGGTACCTCGTAGTAGCGGATCGGCGGGGCGGTCATCGGCCATTCGTCGATCAGCCCGACGACCAACCGCGTGCCGTAAGCCTCGCCTTCGTATTGAATGACGCCGGTCAGCGTTCCGATGGTTTTGCCCAGATCCGTCGGATCCTCGCCGCCCTCGGTCACCTCATAACCGCTGCCGCAACCCAGGGCGAGTCCGGCGAGCAAAACGAACGCGGCGACGAGCCGCGCGACTTTCGGTTGAATGGACATCGTCCGACTTCTCCTTGCCGATGAAGACCCTTGAGTACCCGTTGCACCAGGCGATCTCCCGGGTCGAGCGGCCGGATTTTAAGTCTAACTAGTTTGAAAAAACAAGAGAAAAAATCAGACTAGGCAAAATAGCATTACTTGAAGAATAGAGTTGGATAAAGCCCCCCGGCGCCGCCGGCCGGTAAGATATTTGCTTTTTCCATTCTATTCAATATATTGCTCTCACTGCGTCGGATCGAAGGCTTTGTTTGTCCAAGAGGCGGGAAATGAAAGCAAGGTGGAATTATCCGCGATTATTGTTCTGGACCGTCGGGCTGGCGCTCCTGTTTTTCGACCTCGGTTGCGACGGCGATTCCGCTCCGGATCAAGACGAGACATCGTCGGTCGGCGACGAGGCGACCGCGCCCGCCGACCCCGGATCGAATCCGGGGCAGGCTCAAACCGGCGATGACGACGATCGCGATCGCGACGCCAAAGGCGACCACGGCGAGTACGGCAACGACGACGGTCCGTCGTTCGACGACGGCGAACCCGATCCGCCGCCGCCCGCGCATCTCTGGGCGGTTTGCGGCACCCGCGACCTGCGTCACCAATCCGCCGAAACAGGCGGTTTTTTTCTGCACTACCAAAACGAAACCTGGGAGGTCGTCGAACCGCCGGTCACGATGGGTTCGCTGCAATACCTGTCCGTCGAAACGCCGCGGCACGGCCTCGCGGCCGACGGGCAAACGCTGCTGCGCTTCGACGGCCAGGCCTGGACGGTCGACGAGGAGTACGGGGAAACCGTGACGGGCGTGACCATCTTCGGCGTACTGGCGACCGCCGACGCCGATTGGGTTTTCGGTTACGGCGCGGACTACTTTCCGGTCGTTTACCGTTATCGCGACGGGCTCTGGCAGGAGAGCGACACGTCGCAATTGCCGTCCGGCTATCTGACCCGGCCGGTCGACGCCGCCGGCACGATCCGGGCCGTGCTCATCAACATGGATAATTGGCCGGTTACTTCCGTCATTGTGCGTTACGACGAGTCGGCCGGGCAGTGGGTGACCGAATTGGCCTTGCCCAGTATCTGGATCACTCAACTGGCCTTTGCCGGCGCCGATTGGGGTCTCGCGGCCGGCACCCTGGTTTTTCCGCCGATCTCCTACAATTTGCCGCTGATTTATCAAGGTGGAACCTGGCATTTCGCGGCGCGTTTTCCCGCCGCAATCTCGTCGAGTCCGGCGTTGTCGGCGGTGGCGACGAACCGGCCCGGGAGCGGTTTCGTTTTCGGCTACGAAGCGATGAAAGTCTGGATTTACTATTCCGTTATTTACAACCTGGACGGCCGTTCCTGGAGAGAGGACGGCGGTTTCTGGAATCGAGTCATTGTTTCGGCGCAAATGGGCGCCGACGGCGTTGTCTGGGCCGCCGGTTATAATCTCACCCAGAATTCCGTTCCGCTACGGGGAATGGTCGCCTACCGCGTTCATGGTCGCTGGAATCAAGCGGATCTGCCGACCGTAACCCGGCCGAATTGGGGCGTTTGGGATCTGGCGATTTTATCGGGGAAGTGAAGATCGGACGCATAACGATTCTATTTCAAGGGTGGTTTTTTATTCCGCATTCGCCATTCCGCATTCCGCATTATTCATTCACTTTCCTACGCAGAACCGCGCGAAGATCGTATCGAGCACCTGGTCGGGCGTGGTTTCGCCGATGATTTCGCCGAGCGCGGCGGCGGCCTCGCGCAGTTCCAGCGCCGCCAGTTCGGATTTGTCGCCGGCCGTCGCCAGATCGCGCGCCGCCGCGAGATTCAGCCGCGCCTTTTCCGCCAGATTGCGGTGCCGTACGGCGGCAAGGAGCGCTTCGTTGTCGGCGCCGTCCGCGCCGAGCAATTGGACCAGTCGCCGGCGCAGTTCTTCCCCGTTCGTGCCTTCCTTGGCGCTGACGGCCAGGTCGCCGAGGCCGGCGAACGAGGCGTCGGGCGCCGCCAGATCGAGCTTGTTCCAGACCACCAGCCGGGGCACGGCGGCGAACTCGGCCAGCCATTGCCGGTCGTCGGCGGTGACGCCCACCGCGCCGTCGATGAGATAGATCGCCAGATCGGCGGCGGCGATGGTTTCGCGCGCCCAGGCCACGCCCGCGCGCTCGACGTCGTGTTCGGTCTGCCGCAGGCCGGCGGTGTCGACGAGCCGCAGTGGCAGACCCTCGATGACGACCTCGGCCTCGATCGGGTCGCGCGTCGTTCCGGCCGTTTCGTGCACCAGCGCCCGGCGCGCGCCGGCCAGCCGGTTGAACAGGCTCGATTTGCCCGCGTTGGGCCTGCCGGCCAACGCCACCACCGCCCCTTGCGCCAGCGTGCGCGCCCGCTGATGCCCGGCCAGCAGCGCCGCGACGCCCGCGTCGGCGGCGGCGATCGCCGCGAGCATCTCGCGCCGGTCGAGCGGGCCGATATCCTCGTCGGGGAAATCGATTTCCGCCTCGGCCAGGGCCAGGGCCTCGGTCAGCCGATCGCGGATTCGGCCGACGCGCTCGGACAACGCGCCGGTCAGGCGACGCCGCGCCGCGCGCGCCGCGGCGAGGCTGCGCGCTTCGATCAATTCCGCTACGGCCTCGGCCTGCGACAAATCGAGGCGCCCGCCCAGAAAGGCGCGGCGGGTGTATTCGCCGGGTTCGGCGATCCGGCCGCCATGGGCGGTCAGCGCCGCCAGCAGGGTTTCGACCACAACCGGGCTGCCGTGCAAATGGAACTCCACCACCGGTTCGGCCGTATAACTGGATTTCGCTGGAAAATAGACGAACAGCGCCTCGTCGAGCGGCTGTTTTTCGCCGTCGAGCACCGTTCCGAGCACCATTTGCCGGGGCGGCGGGGTGTGCGCCGGCGTGTGCGGCCGGAAGAATTTGCGCCCGATCGCCAGCGCGTCCGGACCCGAAAGGCGCACGATCGCCACCCCGGCCCGGCCCCGGGCCGTGGCCAACGCGGCAATGGTATCGCGACGGTCGGGCAACATGGCGGTTAATGTGCAGCAACCGACGCGGAATGCAAGCGAGGATTTACCGCCTCGCACCACGAATCGACGCAGAGGCTCTACAAAGCGTTTCGACTTGGGTTCATTCGCGGTTAAAAACCACGCCTTTTTCCCGCGTTCCGCGGGAGAAAGACGTGGCACACCAACACTCTTTTTTCATATTAAGACAGAATCGGAACCGCGAATGAACGCGAATGGGAAAACAATGGCTGTTTTTGGTTTATTCGCGTTTCATCGTGGTTTTAACCCCGGCATCTTTACCCGCGCGAGAATGTTGTTCATAGTGGGCCGGTCATGACCCACAAACCAAACCGAGCCAAACGCCAGGCGAAATCGTTCGCCGCCGCCTATCGCGAAATCGGCGTTCCGGGCGGATTGCCCGCCGCGGCCGAGGACTGTTTTACGGCCTGGTACGAGCTGCTGCTCAAATGGAACCGCACCACCAACCTGACGCGGATCACCGAGCCGGCCGACGCAGTGGCGGTGCATCTGCTCGACGCCTTGCCGCTGGCGCGCCTGCTGCCGCCGGAAAGCGATTTGCTCGATATCGGCTCGGGCGCCGGTTCGCCGGGCCTGGTGGTCGCCGCCTTGCGGCCCGACGTTCGGGTGACCTGCAGCGAAAGCGTCACCAAAAAAAGTTCCTTTTTAATGCAGGCCGCCCACGCCATGGGGTTGGCCAACGTCCGCGTCGCTGCCGCGCGGGCCGAGATGCTGGCCGAACGATTCGCGTTCGTCGGCGCCAAGGCGGTCGCCGAGCCGGCGATGTTGATCGACCGGTTCGCCCATTTGCTGCGGCCCGGCGGCACTTGGGTATTTTTCGTAACCACTCGACAAGAAACGGTTTTACCGGATGGCTACCGGGTCGCGGAAACCGTCGATTACCGGCTGCCCGGCGAGCACGGCCGGCGGCGCCTGCTGGTCGTTCGCCGGAATGAATGACCATTCATTTCGGCCTTGTGAAAGGCCGGCGGAAATGCTACAAGGAAGCCCTTTATGAATGGCTTTCTTTTCTGCTTTGCGGATGGCCGCGCGGGGCGGCCGGCAATCGCCGACTAACGGGGGACTCGCTTGGGCGGGATACTCGCCATCGCCAATCAAAAAGGCGGCGTGGGCAAGACCACGACCGCGATCAACCTGGCGTCGGCGCTGGCCATGGCGGCCCGCAAGGTGCTGCTGGTCGATTTCGATCCGCAAGGCAACACCACCAGCGGCCTGGGCGTCAACCGCGCCGAACTCGCCCACCACGTCTATCACATCCTGATCAACGGTTTCCCGATTGCCGACGCGGTGGTGCCCACGGCGATCAAAAACCTGCATTTGCTGCCGGCCGGGCGCGATCTGACCGGCGCGGAAATCGAGCTGGGCGAAAAACCCGAGTGGGAATACGCGCTGGCCGATAAGCTGCGCCCCTTCGCGGCCGACTACGATTTCGTGCTGATCGACTGCCCGCCGAGCCTCGGCCGCCTGACGCTCAACGCCTTCGTCGCCGCCGACGGCGTACTCGTGCCGTTGCAATGCGAATACTACGCGATGGAAGGCCTGTCGCAACTCCTCGAAACCATCGCCGCGATCCGCGAGGGCCTGAATCCGCGCCTGCGGCCGATGGGCATTGTGCTGACCATGTTCGACGCCCGCACCAACCTGTCGCGCCAGGTGGCCGACGAGGTCAAAAAATATTTTCCCGACCTGGTGTTCGAGGCGGTGATTCCGCGCAGCGTCCGGCTGGCGGAAGCGCCGAGCCACGGCATCCCGGTTTTTCTGCACGACATCCGTTCGAGCGGCGCGGGCGCCTACCTGGACCTGAGCCGCGAACTGCTGCAACGCTGGCCGGCGGCGGAAACGGCGCCAGCGGAAGGAGCGAGCGGCCATGACGGATAAAAAGCGCGCCCTGGGCCGCGGTTTCGACGCCCTGGTGGATCCGACGCGGGCCCGCCCGGCGGTCGAGGCGCGCGCCGGCGGCAACGTGTTGCAGGTAGCCGTCGACCGCATCAAGCCCAATCGCTACCAGCCGCGGCAGCGCTTCGACGACGTCGCCCTGCAGGCGCTCGCCGCCAGCGTGAAGCGCGACGGCGTGTTGCAGCCGCTGGCGGTGCGCCGCCACCACGCCGAGGACGCCGACTACGAGCTGATCGCCGGCGAGCGGCGGCTGCGCGCGGCCAAGCTGGCCGGTCTGCGGGAAGTGCCGTGCCACGTGATCGACGCCGGCGAGGAGGGGCTCGGCATCCTCTCGCTGGTCGAAAACCTGATGCGCGAGGATCTCAACGTGCTGGACGAGGCCGAGGCGTACCAGCAGCTGATCGACGTCTTCAGCCTGACGCAGGAACAGATCGGCGAACGGGTCGGCCGCAGCCGGGCGCACGTCGCCAACACCCTGCGGTTGCTGGCCCTGCCGGAGTTGATCCGCGCCTACCTGGCGACGGGCGAATTGACGCCGGGCCACGCGCGGGCGCTTTTGGCGCTGGACCGCGACGACGAAAAACTGGCCGTGGCCCAGGAAGTGCTGGCGCGGCAGCTTTCGGTGCGCGAAACCGAGGCGCTGGTGAAAACCGCGGCGCGGGCGCTGCGCCGGATGAAGAACGGCAAGCTGCCGAAGCCGGAACGGGTCCATCCGCACCACCATTTGGCGGAGGATTTGAAGGTGCGGCTGGGCACGAAAGTCCGGCTGACGGGCGGCAAGCAAAAGGGATCGATCGAGATTTTTTACTATACCGAGGACGAGTTGACCCGGTTGGCGGATTTGCTGATCAAGTGACCGCCGAACCGACCGAACTTGACAATTTGGTCCGCATAGGCTACCGAAAAGCGGCATCCAGACCGCGGGCCATGTTAATGCAATCAAAGGGGTTACCCCATGCTGGGACGTAAAGAGCGCGAAGAACCCGGTGATCAGCCTCAGTTCGTCTCGGGGCCGGTGACAAGGGAGGTACCAAGAATGGCGCAGGATCACGAAGTCGGCACTCTGCCTAAACCCAATACCTTTATCGGCAAAGGCAGCGAATTTGTCGGCAAGCTGTCTTTCGACGGCACCGTCCGCATCGACGGTAAAATCGAGGGCGAAATTTTCTCCAAGGGAACGTTGATTGTCGGCCCGGACGCGGAAATTTCCGCCAAGATCATGGTCGACACGGTGCATTTGTCGGGTCTCGTGCGCGGCAACATCAGCGCCGCGAAAAAGATCGTGATGAAGGCGCCGGGCAAATTATACGGCAACATCCGGACTCCGGTTTTGGTAGTGGAAGAAGGCGTCATCTTCGAGGGTAATTGCAAAATGGAAGGGTCTACTCAAACCGAGGCGGCCGCGCCGGAATTGAAACTGGGCACCCGGGATTATCGCGAACCGACGACTTCGAAGACGGAATAAACAACTGGCGTAGCGCAACGACACCGATCTCGCTGGCCCTACGCGAAGTGGGTGCATGGTGAAAGTCAGGGCTCTTTTCTTGGCCTTCCTGCTCTGCTTGGTTGCTTCGTTCAGCTGGGCTCAACAAACTTCCGTTACAAATTTCACATCGCCGGCCGCCGAGAATTCGGCGGCGCCGGCGATGGCGCCTGAAGGCGCCGCGGAAGCCGCGCCGGCGCATGGCGTTTCCGGGAGTCTTTTGCCCCTCTGGTCGGCCCTGCCCTTCGCGGGCATCCTGCTGTCCATCGCGTTGTTACCCCTGTTCGCGCCCCATTTCTGGCATCACCACTTCGGCAAGGTTTCCGCGTTCTGGGCGCTGATCTTCGCCGTGCCGTTCCTCATTCAATACCGGGGCGCGGCGCTGTACGACCTGGCGCATATCTGTCTGATCGATTACCTCCCCTTCATCATCTTGTTATGGGGATTGTTCACCGTCGCCGGCGGCATGATCGTGCGCGGCCGGTTGCGCGGCAGCCCCGGCGTCAACCTGGTCATGCTGGTCATCGGAACCGTTCTGGCCAGTTGGGTCGGCACGACCGGCGCCAGTATGCTTTTAATTCGGCCCGTGTTGCGCGCCAACGCCTGGCGGCGCCACAAGGTCCACGTGATCTGCTTCTTCATCTTCTTGGTCTCCAACATCGGCGGCAGCCTGACGCCGTTGGGCGATCCGCCGCTTTTCCTGGGTTTCATTCACGGGGTCGATTTCTTCTGGACCCTGCATCTGCTGCCGGTGACCGGATTCGTGGCGGCGACGCTGTTGATTCTGTTTTATGCCCTGGACACCTATTACTATCGAAAAGAAGAGCGGTTGCCGGCTGACGAGGGCGCCGCGGAGCCGCTCCGGGTCGACGGCCTGCTGAATCTGGTGTTCTTCGGCGGCATCATGGGCGGTGTCCTGTTTTCCGGATTGGTCGATCTGGGCAAATTCGAGCTGGCCGGCATTCACATCGCTTTTTCCAGTCTGGTGCGCGACGGCGTGATTCTCTGCATGGGCGGTCTGAGCTTGTACGCCACCCAAAAGCAGTTGCGCGCCGACAACGGTTTTTCCTGGGGGCCGATCCAGGAAGTCGCGATTTTGTTCGCGGGCATTTTCGCCACGATCATCCCGGCGCTCAGCATCTTGAAGGCGGGCAGCCATGGGGCGGCCGCGCCGCTGATCAACGCGGTGGACAAGCCGTGGCATTTTTTCTGGGTCGCCGGCGGCCTGTCGAGTTTTCTCGACAACGCGCCGACCTACCTGACGTTTTTCACCACCGCGATCGGCAAGCTGTGCCCGCCGGGCATGCCCGAAAAAGTGGCGGCGGGCGTGTTGATGGGCAAAGCGGCGGTTCTGGCGCAGTACCCCGGCGTGGAAAACGGCTTCCGATACCTCGAAGCGATCAGCGCGGGGGCGGTGTTCATGGGCGCCAACACGTACATCGGCAACGCGCCCAATTTCATGGTCAAGTCGATCGCCGAGGAAGCCGGAGTAAAAATGCCCTCGTTCTTCGGTTACATGTTCAAGTACTCGATCCCGATCCTGGTGACGACCTTCATTCTCACGACAGTCATTTTTTTCGTGTAGGAGAACGGCCATGACCCGCGCATACATCGAACTGACGCTCGAAGGCTCCGGCGAATATCTGCACGGGTTTTTCGCCGGCTTCGCCGCCGGCCGCGGCCGGCGGTTCGAGACGATTTTTGGTGGCGAAGCGGGTTTCGCCGCCGAGGGGGCCGGGCAAAAGATCAAACACGCTCTCGGGCTGGGCGGCGAGATTCACCATGTGCTCGTCGACGGCGAGGCGGCCGCGGCGTTGCGCGAGGCGCTGGCCACGGTCCGGGTGACGATCCGCGCCGAGCGGGAAGTCGAAGCGGCCCACTTCGACTACCGGTTTGCGATCTTCAATCCGGAGATCGCCGGGCGTCTGCTGGCCGCGTTGCGGGATCTGCCCGCGGGCGTGCGCCTGATCGGTCACGAGCAGAATCAGGACACGGACCCCGCGGCCCGCGGCGTCGAGCTGTACTCGCCCGCGCACGACTACGAATTGCGGGGTCACGGGCGCGCCGAGGGCCCGGTGGACAAAATCGTCGGTTTGTATCAAATATTGAGCGGCTTCGAGCAAGTCGAACTGGATTCAATGCACGTTACGTATCGCAACCGATAAACGGAAGGAAAATTTTTTCATGGATAAGATGGCGTTGAACTGGACGCTCATCGCGCAGCTTGTCATGTTCCTCGCGGCGATGGGCATCCTCTCGCGGTTCCTGTTCAAGCCGATGCTGGCCGTGCTGGCCCGTCGGGAAGAGCTGACCGAAAAGCCCCATGAAGACGCGGAAAAGCTCAAGGTCGACGCCGTCGCCGCCCGCCAAACCGTCGAGGAACAGCTCGTGCGGACGCGCCGCGACGCCGAAAAGCTGCGGCTCGAACTGCTCGGCCGGGCGACCAACCAGGAGCGCGACGTGCTCGCCGGCGCGCGGAGTCAGGCCGCGAAAATCAACGAGCAGACCCGCGGCGAACTCGACGCCTCGATCGCCCAGGTCCGGCAGCGCCTCGTCGCCGAGGCCGACGAACTGGCCGAACTGCTCACCAACAAATTACTGGAGATCCAACGATGAAACGGTCGTGGCTCTGGCTGCCGGCGGTCCTGCTGCTTCTGGCGACGGCCGCGCCGGTTCTGGCCGCCGAGGAAGAAGGTTTTCTGGAAGCGCATAAGATGCTGATCGAAAACCTGACCGCCCTCGTCAATTTCCTGATCTTCCTCTACATCATCGTCCGGTTCGCCGGGCCGAAGATGAAAGCCTATTTCGACAACAGCGCCGGCGAATACACCGCCAAGGTGACCGAGGCCGCGAAGGTGCTGGCCGACGCGCAACAGCTGCACGAGGAATGGACGTCGCGGCGCACGAAGCTGGAACAGGAAGTCGAGCGCATCAAGCACGACGTTCAGGCCATGGCCGAAGCGCAGGCCCGCGAAATCCTGGCCAACGCCCAGCGGACCGCCGAGCGCATCATCGCCGACACCAAGCGGTCGGCCGAGGGCGAACTGCTCAAGGCCAAGGAAGAGCTGCGCGCCGAACTGGTCGAGCAATTGCTCGCCGACACCGAGAAAAAACTGCAAAGCCGGCTGTCGCCCTCCCACCAACACATGTTGATCGAAGAGGCCATCAAGAAACTGGAGGCGAGCCAATGAGCAGCAACGTATTGGGACGCCGTTACGCCGGGGCGCTGCTGGACCTGGGAATCCGGGACGGCCACGCCGAACCGTACAGCGGCCAGCTCGAGGCGGCGGCCGCCGCCCTGGGCGCCGGCCCCGCCAAGAAAGTCCTGACCAGCCCGCTGTACGACCTGGAATTCAAGAAAAAGCTGATCGACCAGGTGACCGGGCCGCTCGGGCTGGCCGCGCCGGTCGCCAACCTGCTGCGGCTGTTGCTGGACAAGCACCGGATCGGTTTTCTGACCGACATCGCCGCCAGTTACCGCGAGTTGCTCGACGGCTACCTGGGCCTGATGCGGGCCACGGTCTACACGGCGGTGCCGCTCGACGGCGCGGCGCTGGGCCGGCTGCGGGTGCTGCTGCAGCGCAAGATGGGCCACCGGGTGGAACTGACCGCCAAGACCGATCCGGCGATCATCGGCGGCCTGCGGGTTCACGTCGGTTCCAAGGTTTTCGATATGACGATCACCAATCATTTATCGCGCTTGCGCGGGATGTTAAAACACCAGGTTTTGTAGGGGATTTCGCCGATGCAAATTAAAGCGGAAGAAATCAGGGAAGTAATCGCGAAGCAGATTGCCGATTACGGCAAAGAGGTCGACACCGCCGAGACCGGCATCGTTCTATCGGTCGGCGACGGCATCGCCCGTCTGCACGGACTCGAAAACGCGATGGCCAACGAGTTGCTCGAATTTCCGGGCGGGGTCATGGGCATGACCCTCAACCTGGAAGAGGACAACGTCGGCGCCGTCATCCTCGGGTCGGACCTCGAAATCAAGGAAGGCATGACGGTCAAGCGGACCGGCAAGATCGTGCAAGTGCCGGTCGGCAAGGCGATGCTCGGCCGCGTGGTCAACGCGCTGGGCATCCCGATCGACGGCAAGGGCCCGATCCAGACCGACGACTACCGGAAGCTCGAGATCAAGGCCCCCGGCATCGTCTACCGGCAACCGGTGCATCAACCGTTGCAAACGGGCATCAAGGCCATCGACTCGATGATCCCCATCGGTCGCGGCCAGCGCGAGTTGATCATCGGCGACCGCCAGACCGGCAAGACGGCGATCGCGATGGACACGATCATCAACCAGAAGAACACCGACGTGCACTGCATCTACGTCGCCACGGGCCAGAAAATGTCCACCGTCGCCCAGGTGGTCAACCGGCTCGAAAAATACGGCGCGATGGAATACACGACGATCGTCGTGGCCTCCGCGTCCGACCCGGCCCCGATGCAGTTCATCAGCCCGTACACCGGCTGCACGCTGGGCGAGTATTTCCGCGACAACGGCATGCACGCGGTCATCTTCTACGACGACCTCTCCAAGCAGGCCGCCGCGTACCGCCAGCTCTCGTTGCTGCTCCGCCGGCCGCCGGGCCGCGAAGCGTTCCCCGGCGACATCTTCTATCTGCACTCGCGGTTGCTCGAGCGCGCCGCGAAGATGAGCGACGCAATGGGCGGCGGCAGCCTCACCGCGCTGCCGATCATCGAAACCCAGGCGGGCGACATCTCGGCCTACATTCCGACCAACGTCATCTCCATCACCGACGGCCAGATCTTCCTCGAAACCGACCTGTTCTACTCGGGCATCCGGCCCGCCGTGAACGCCGGTCTGTCGGTTTCCCGCGTCGGCGGCAACGCGCAGATCAAAGCCATGAAGCAAGTCGCCGGTTCGCTCCGCATGGACCTGGCGCAATACCGCGAAATGGCGGCCTTCGCCCAGTTCGGCTCCGACCTGGACAAGGCGACGCTGGCCCAGTTGGCCCGCGGCGAACGCATGATGGAAATCCTGAAGCAGCCCCAGTACACCCCGCTGCCGGTCGAAAAGCAGGTCGTGCTGATCTTCGCCGGCGTCCGCGGTCTGCTGGACGACATTCCCCTGGATCAGCTCCAGCGCTACGAGCAGGAACTGTACCGGTACTTCGAGGAACGGCATTCCGAGCTGTACGCCAAGATTCGCGAGGAAAAGACCATCTCGAAGGACACCGAGGAAGTGCTGCGCAAGGTCATTCGGGAGTTCACCGACTTGTTCAAGGCCTCCACGAACTAGGGAGCGGCCATGGCGACGCTGAAAAGCATTAAAACACGCATCACCAGCGTGAAGAACACGCACAAGATCACCAAGGCCATGAAAATGGTCGCGGCGGCCAAGTTGCGCGGTTCCGAGGAACGGCTGCGCGCCGGCCGGCCCTACGCCGAACGGCTCGACGAGGTCATCGGCAACCTGTACCGCCGCACCGAAACCGAAGGCTTCCCCTTGCTGGAAGGCAAAAAGGAAGTCAAGAAAATCGAATTGCTGGTGATCACCTCCGACCGCGGGTTGTGCGGCAGTTTCAACAGCAACATCCTGCGCTACGCGTGGCAGACGCGGCGCAAGCTCGTCGCGGAAGGCAAGGAAGTCAGCATCAGCGTGATCGGCCGCAAGGCGGCGGATTTCTTCCGTTACCGCGACGTCGCGGCGCGACAGAAGTACCTCAACATCCTGGGTGATCACAACTACGGCCTGGCGATCCGCATCGGCGACGAGATGGTCGAGGCCTTCCAGAACGACACGGTCGACGAAGTCCGCCTGGTCTACAACGAATTCGTGTCGGCGATCGCGCAACGGATCGTCGACCGGCCGCTGGTGCCGGTCATTCTGCAGAGCCTGGAGCGCCCGGCGGGCATGGAGGCGATCGTCGATTACCGGTTCGAGCCGCAGCGCGAGGCGGTGCTGGCCGAACTGCTGCCGATGCAGATCCACTACCAGCTCTTCAAGGCGTTTCTGGAAAGCTACGCGGCGGAAATGGGCGCGCGGATGAGCGCGATGGACGCGGCGACGACCAACGCGGAAGAGATGATCGGCAAGCTGACGCTGCAGTACAACCGGGCGCGGCAGGCCGCGATCACCAATGAATTGATGGAAATTATCAACGGGGCGAATGCCATATCCTAACCGAGGAGAAGGGTCGAGATGAGCGACAGGCAACCAACCGGAAAAATCACGCAGGTCATCGGCGCGGTCGTCGACGTTCGGTTCGACGATTATTTGCCGCCGATCTACAGCGCCCTCCGGGTTACCAATCCGTCGATCAACGACAAGGACTGGAACCTGGTGCTCGAAATCGCGCAGCACTTGGGCGAGCACACCGTCCGCACCATCGCGATGGACACCACCGACGGTTTGATGCGCGGCCAGCCCGTGCTGGACACCGGCGGCCCGATCCTGGTGCCGGTGGGCCCGGCCACCCTGGGCCGCATCATCAACGTCATCGGCGAGCCGGTGGACGAAGCGGGCCCGGTGGTCACCGACAAGTACTACCCGATCCACCGCCACGCGCCGACGTACCTGGACCAGGACGTGGAGACCTCGGCGCTGGAAACGGGCATCAAGGTCGTCGACTTGCTGGCGCCTTATTCCCGCGGCGGCAAGATCGGCTTGTTCGGCGGCGCCGGCGTCGGCAAGACGGTGTTGATCATGGAACTGATCCACAACATCGCCATGCACCACGGCGGCTATTCGGTGTTCGGCGGCGTCGGCGAGCGCACCCGCGAAGGCAACGACCTGTGGCTCGAAATGAAGCAGTCCGGCGTTATCGCCAAGACCGCCCTCGTTTACGGCCAGATGAACGAACCCCCCGGCGCCCGCGCCCGCGTCGGCCTGACCGCGCTGACGGCGGCCGAATACTTCCGCGACGAGGAAGGCCAGGACGTGTTGCTGTTCATCGACAACATCTTCCGTTTCACCCAGGCCGGTTCCGAAGTGTCCGCGTTGCTCGGCCGCATCCCGAGCGCCGTCGGTTACCAACCGACCCTGGCCACGGACTTGGGCGAGTTGCAGGAACGCATCACCTCGACCAAGAAGGGTTCGATCACGTCCGTGCAGGCGATTTACGTGCCCGCCGACGACTTGACCGACCCGGCCCCGGCGACCACCTTCGCCCACTTGGACGCGACCACCGTTCTGTCGCGGCAGATCGCCGAATTGGGCATCTACCCGGCCGTGGATCCGCTGGACTCCACCAGCCGCATCCTCGACCCGCGCATCGTCGGCGACGAGCACTACAAGGTGGCCCGCGAAGTGCAGCGCATCCTGCAAAAGTACAAGGACCTGCAGGACATCATTGCGATTCTCGGCATGGACGAGCTCTCCGAGGAAGACCGGCTGACGGTGTCGCGCGCCCGCAAAATGCAGCGCTTCCTGTCGCAGCCGTTCTTCGTCGCCGCCGAGTTCACCGGCCGCGAAGGGAAATACGTCAAGCTGTCCGACAGCATCTCCGGATTCAAGAAGATCATCGCCGGCGAGATGGACGACATTCCCGAGCAGGCCTTCTACATGGTCGGCACCATCGACGAGGTCTTCGAAAAGGCCAAGACCCTTTAAGCTGGGAGTCGCGTCATGGCGGATACAATTACGGTCAAACTGGTCACCCCGCACCGCCTGTTGTTCGACGACAAGGCGACCAGCGTGGTCGGTCCGGGTAAAAACGGCGAATTCGGCGTGCTGCCGGGACACGATCCCTGGTTTCTCGGCCTTGGCATGGGACTGTTGGTCATCACCAGCCCGAACGGCGACGTGAAACGCTATTTCCTCAACGGCGGCTTTTGCCAGATCGACGACGACAACGTAGTCATCCTGGCCGAGGTCTGCGAACCGTCGAGCGAGATCGACGTCGAGCGGGCCCTGGCGGCCAAGAAGCGCGCCGAGGAGCGACTGAAGTCGGCCGGCAAGGATGAGACCCTCGACTACGTCCGGGCCGAAATGGCGATGCGCCGGGCCTTGCACCGGCTGGAAATCAACGACAACAAATAAACGATCTCGACACCCGTTGATCCCCGCCGCCCCCGAGGGCGGCGGTTTTTTTTTCGCCACCAAAAATGGGGACACCTTACTATTTGTTGGTTTTCTGAAGGTAGAAAGGGGCGATTTCAAAAAAATTGGTAGGGTGATCCCGAATGGCCCCCAGCCGCGTTCACGGAGTCGGCGCTGTCCCAAGCTGCCGAATTCGCTCTTTGACCCGAGGTACGAAATTTTCGATGTCGATCGGCGGGTTGTTGCAGTCCCAACCATGCACCTCGCACAAAGCCTCGGCGGCGCGCAAGGAAACGCCGGGGTCTTGAATGGTCACGCCGTCTTCGTGCGTCGTCGATGGCGGATCGTCAAGCATCGTTACCAGATAGGCGTGCGCCTTCCGATCGCCCAACTTCGCCAGACCCCAGGCGGCGAAAACCAAATCGGTACGATTACGCGTGGAATCTTGAAAAATCTTTTCGAAAAACGACCGCGCAGCGGGCTGGCCATAGCCGGCCAGCGCCGGTAAAACGCCGGGAACGTCGCCCAATGACAAGAGCACCGGGAAGTTCACCGGCTCCTTCATCGCGCCGGCGGAGGTGATCGCGCAAATTCGCACAAAGGAATCCGGATCGGCGGCCATCAACGGGTTCAACAACGAGGCATATTGCGTCAGTTTGTGGTTACCGACGGCCTGCGCGGCGGTGGCGCGAACTTCGGGATCCGGGTCGCGTAGCGCCCGGCCCACGCGCTCGGCCGCGTCGGGCAGATCGGCCAGATACGAAAGGACCTCGATGGTCTCTTTCTGGCGACGTTTGTCGTCGCCGGCCGCTTGATCGAGGGCGGTGACGATCCCCGCTCGCGGCAAGGCGGCCAGGCGCTCGCCGAGAGCGTCGTAAATCATCTCGGCCTCCTCGTTGGTCGAGGCGGCGCGCGCGGCGATCAGGCGATCCAAAATGGTGCGCAATTCGGCGACTCGAGCGTCCGGCGCGGGCGCGGTCACGGGCGCGGACGCGGACACGGCCGACAGGTTCTCACGATGACAGGAAGTCAGGAAAATCGACAAACACAAAATTCCGACGCAAATCGCCCGGCGCATCAGTCACCGCCCCCGCTCTTATACTTTAAACACAAACTTAGCCAGGTTATGACACTGCTGTCCATGGAATTCACAGGGAATTCGGAGGACGCTACCAATTCGAGGTCACAATATTATTTTTTTTCACGAACACGGATCAATAGGATGGTGAAACGAATTAATTATTGCGCGGCGGCACGGTAGGCGTCGTAGTAGAGAATGGCCGCGAAGAGCGCGTCGACGATCCGCTTTTGCACGTCGGGCCGGAACAGCAGCGCGGCTTCCTGCGGGTTGCTCATGAAGCCGACCTCGATCAGCACCGCCGGCATTTGCGCGCCCGCCAGCACGAAGAACGGCGCCTGCTTGACGCCGCGGTTGTCGATTTTCATCGCCAGATCCAGCCGCGCCTGCAACGCCACCGCCAGCCGCTCGGAGGCCGTCAGGTTTTCGGTGCGGATCATGTCGCCGAGAATCGCCTCCAAGTCGCCGCCGGACGTCTCGAACGACGGCGCCGCGCCGTCGGCGATCTCCGCGCCGTTTTCGAGGGCGGCCAGGCGGGCGGCGCGATCGTCCGACGATTTCAAGGAGAGGAAATACACCTCGAAGCCCGTCGCCGCGTGGCTGTAGGCGCCGTTGGCGTGAATCGAAATGAACAGGTCGGCGCCCTCGCGATTGGCGGTGTTGGTGCGTTCCGGCAACGGGATGAACGTATCGTCGCGGCGGGTCAGAATGATCGCGGCGTCGGTCTCGCGGGTGAAGCGGTCGGCCAACTGGCGGACCAGGGCCAGGTTGACGTCCTTCTCGCGATGCCCGGCCGGGCTGCGCGCGCCGGGATCGTGGCCGCCGTGGCCCGCGTCCAGCACGATTTTATGCAAGCTCAGCAGATGATGCCGTTCGCCCGCCAGATCGGTGACGAGCTGCGATTCGATCAGGGGCGGCGGCGCGGCCGACAATTCGGCGAAGGTCATGGGCCGGCCCGTCAATTGCGGCCAGGCGCGCTCGAAAAAAGCGAGCGGCACGAAGAGCCGGCCGGCCAGGAAACGCGGCGTCGCGCCCAGCGGCACGACCTGGCCGTTGACCAGGGCGTAATCGGAAAAGGCGGAAAGCGCGGCCAACTTGTCCTCCCAGCGAATGGTCAGCCGCCGGCCGGCGGCGTTCCACACCGTGGTGGCACCCAGGGCTTGCAGCAGCGATTCGGCAGGCAGATAAATGACGTCGCCGACGCGGTACGCCGCTCCGACGGGCACCTCTTTGTCGCCGCACCGCGCCGTGCCCGCGCTCTCGGCGCTCCACCCGACGGTCGCGCCGGCAATCAGGCAAAGCGCCGCGATTATGGATATTGCAGTTCGCAGAAGGTCAGTCCCTCGGTGTTGAAGGCGTGGCCGATGCGGCCCGCCCGATCGATGCAAATGACGCCCGCGTGGCCCCGGACCTGCCCGATTTCCTCGATCGCCAGCCGGCAGGCTTCGCCGGCCGGCAAGCCGCCGCGCACGTGGTCGGCGACGGTCTTGGCCAGGCAGACCTTGATGATGTACTCGCCCGTGCCGGTGCAACTGACGCCCGCGTGCGGATTGGCGTAGGTGCCGCAGCCGATCAACGGCACGTCGCCCACGCGGCCCGGCAGGTCGACCATCAGGCCGCCGGTGCTGGTGCCGGCCGCTAAAAAGCCGTTATCGTCCATCGCCACGCACCCGACGGTGCCGAGGGTTTCCTCGGTTTTTACCTGCTGCCGCAGCGATTTGATCAGATCGAGCCGGTTTTCGCGCAGGAAGCGTTTGCGCAGTTGCAGCCACAGCTCCAATTTTTCCATGGTGCGCGGATCGTAGGATTCGAAACCCTCGGAGCGCGCGAATTCGGTGGCGAGGTCGCCCTCCAACACCGAATGCACCGACAGCTCCATCAGTTTGCGGGCCACCTGGATCGGGTTTTTCACGTCGTGGATGCCGATCACCGAACCGACGTTGAGGTGTTGGTCCATGATCGACGCGTCCATCCGGACCATGCCGTCGAGCTGCACGTAGCTGCCCGTGCCGGCGTTGAGCAGCGGATCGTCCTCCAGCAGCGAAATCGCCGCCTCGACGGCTTCGACCGCCGGGCGGCCCGCCCGCAGCAGGATCATTCCGACTTCGGCGGCCTTCCGAACCACCGAATTTTTTTCATCGTAGCGGGGCCCTTTCTGACCGGCGCCGCCGTGGCACACAATGCGCAACATGACCGACTTCTGCCTCCTTATTCGAAAACCGTCTGCAAATCGATTTCAAAAACCTGCTGATGTTCCTCGACGACGACCGTATGCCGAATCTGGTATTCACCGTAGCGCACCACCAGCTCATGCTCGCCCGGCGACAGAAAAAGCGTCGCGCCCTCGTCGCCGGAGGTCATGACGCTCTGGTCCGGAAAGTCGACCGGCGACACTTCCGCGCCCGCCAGGGCGACCGGTCCGACCCGGACGATGACGCGCACTTGCGATTCGTCGAGCGATTGGCGCTCGCGCGACGCCAACCGTCGGCTGATCTCGATTGCCGATTCGGTGATCGGACCGACGTAAAAAGGCGCGGCGGTCTGGCGGGGCGCTGGAACGCTTTCGGGCGCCTCGCGGGGCAGCCCCGTCTCGCTGCTCGCGACCTGCAGTTCCAGGCGGATAAACCGGCCGATGTGGACTTGCCGGCTTGCTTCGCCGTCCTCGCTGAACGCCTTGAACGGCGCGGCCAGGTCGTCGAGCAGGCTTTCGAACTCGGCCTCGGTGACTCCCCTGGCCAGGCGCAACGACCGCAAATTGTGGTTGAGCAGGATGAACAGAAACGCGCCGACCGCCAATTGGTCCTGATTGGCCGGGGTCAGCGGCCGGCCGTTGGCCATTAAGATCCCGTGCAATTCGGCGAATTCGAGCGTGCCGCGCGCGCCGAACATCTCGGGCAACAGGTCGTACAACAGGCGCGTGTTCTTCGCGACCAGCCGGTTGCTGCGCGAATAGCGGGCCAGGTGGGCCAACACGCCGACCCACTGCTCGATGAATTGGACGATCCGGTTTTCCGACACCGGCTCGTCGGTTGTCCGCGCTTGATCGCTCACCCGTCGCTTCCTTCTTTTGCCGTCGCGCCCGCCCCGGGCGTGACACGATTCGCCAGCCGATCTTAGTGAGCGCGTTCGGAAACTGTCAACGACGAATCCGGCCGCCCCGCCGCCGGGTTGTTCGCGCGCCGTCCGACTCGGTATAGTAAGCCTCGGGATGTCGACTACCGGGGGATGACGATGACCGAAAAGAATTTTCATTTGCGGATCAAGATCTGGCTCGAGGATGAAAAAGGAGCCATCGTCTTCGGCCGCGGGCGGATGCGCCTGCTCGAGATGATCGAAAGCACCGGTTCGCTGCTGCGCGCCGCCGAGGAAATGAAAATGAGTTATCGCAGCGCCTGGGGTCGCCTGAAAAGCACCGAACAACTCCTCGGCCATCCGGTGATCGAACAGCTTCCCGGCCAGGGCCGGCGCGGCGGTTCGCGCCTGACGCCGCTGGGAAAGAGCCTGCTGGACAAATATCGGCGCCTGTCGGCGGAACTGGAGCGCGCCGGCCGCCAGGTTTTCGACGAGGTTTCCCTCGTCGAGGATTGACGCCGCGGGCCGCGTGATGAAGGACCATGAATCAACCACTCAAGCAATTGTTGCTGATTGACGGCAGCGGCTACATTTTCCGCGCCTTTTTCGCCATCCGCTCGCTGACGACCTCGACGGGGCTGCCGACCAACGCGGTCTACGGCGTGGCGACGATGCTCGACAAAACCTTGCGCGAGTTGCAGCCCGCGGACGTCGCGGTCTGTTTCGACACCAAGGCCAAAACCTTCCGCCACGAGCTGTTTCCGGATTACAAGGCCAACCGGCCGGAACCGCCCGCCGCCCTGGTGCCGCAATTCGCGCTGATTCACGAACTGGTGCGCCTGCGCGGGCTGCCGATGCTGACCCTCGACGGCTGGGAGGCCGACGATCTGATCGGCACCCTGGCGCGGCAGGCCGCGGCCGCGGATTTCGCGGTGACGATCGTCAGCGGCGACAAGGATCTGATGCAATTGGTGACGGACCGCGTCCGCATCTACGATCCGATGAAGGACAAGTGGTTCGGCCCGGCGGAGGTGCGGGAACGGTTCGGCGTGCCGCCCGAGCGGGTGATCGACGTGCTGGGCCTGGCCGGCGACTCGTCCGACAACATTCCGGGCGTGCCGGGGGTCGGCGAGAAAACCGCGATCAAGCTCATGGCCGAGTACGGCGATCTGGAAGCCGTCCTGGCGGCGGCCGGCGGCATCAAGGGCAAATTGGGCGAAAAGCTCGCCCTGTTCGCCGCGCAGGCGCGCCTGTCCCGCGAATTGGCCACGATCCGCACCGACGCGCCGCTGCCGGTCGACGCCGAGCACCTGACGCCCGGCGAGCCCGATATCGCCGGGCTGCGCGCGCTGTACGAAAAACTGGAATTCCATTCGCAGCTCGCCGCCCTGCCCCAGGCCGCGACCGCGACGATCGACCGCGACCGTTACCGGACGGTGCTTACCGAAAACGACTTGCGCGAACTGGTGAAAAAGCTGGCCGCCGCGCCCGGCTTCGCTTTCGACACCGAAACCAACTCGCTTTCGCCCACGGCCGCCGACCTGGTGGGCCTCAGTTTCTGTTGCGACGAAGCCGAGGCCTTTTACGTGCCCGTCGGCCATCGGTACCTGGGCATGCCGGCGCAACTGCCGCGCGAACGCGTGCTGGAAGCCTTGCGGCCGCTCCTGACCGACCCGGCCAAACCCAAATGGGGGCAGAACGCCAAGTACGACCTGCTCGTGCTGGAAAACTACGGCCTGCGCGTCGCCGGCCTGGCCGGCGACACCATGATCGCCGATTACCTGCTGGCGCCGGGGCGCGGCGGTCATTCGCTCGATGCGCTCGCCCAGCGCTGGCTCGGCCACACCACGATCAAGTTCGGCGACGTGACCGGCTCGGGCCGGCAGCGCCGCACGTTCGACGAGGTGGATCTGGACAACGCCACGCGTTACGCGGCCGAGGACGCCCACGTCACCTGGCTGCTGCACGAGCGGATCGAGAACGAACTGCGCCGGGACGAGCCGGTCTGGAAGCTGTACCGCGAAATGGAGCTGCCGCTGATCGACGTGCTGGCGGCGATGGAACGGGCCGGTGTGGCGATCGACGTACCGTACTTCGCCGCGCTGGCGGTGGAGATGGACGAACGGATTCAGCGGGTGGCGGAAAAAATCCAGGCCGCCGCGGGCGAAGCCTTCAACCTCAACAGCCCGGCCCAGATCGGGCAGGTGCTGTTCGAACGGCTGGGCATCAAGGGCACGAAAAAAACCAAAACCGGCTATTCCACCGACGCCCAGGTGCTGGAAAAACTGGCCGAGGAAGGCCACGAGGTGCCGCGCCTGCTGCTTGAATACCGTGGCCTGGCGAAGCTGAAAGGGACCTACGTCGACGCGCTGCCGAAGCTGATCAATCCCCGCACCGGCCGCATCCACACCAGTTTCAACCAGACCATCGCCGCCACCGGCCGCCTGTCGTCGAGCGATCCGAACCTGCAAAACATCCCGATCCGCGGCGAGGACGGCCGCCGCATCCGCCAGGGCTTCGTGCCGGCGCCCGGCAAGCGGTTTTTGGCCGCCGACTACAGCCAGATCGAATTGCGCCTCGCGGCGCACCTGTCGGGCGACGAGCTGATGATCGCCGCGTTCCGCGCCGGCGAGGACGTGCACACGCGCACCGCCGCCGAGATCATGGGCGTGTTTCCCGCCCTGGTGACGCCGGAAATGCGGTCGGCGGCCAAGACCGTCAACTTCGGCGTGCTGTACGGGATGAGCGCCTTCCGCCTGGGGCGCGACCTTGGCATCGGCACGAAAAAGGCGCAGGAGTTCATCGACCACTACTTCGCCCGCTATCCCAAGCTGAAGGGCTGGCTCGAGGCGACCGTGCGCGAGGCGCACGAAAAAGGCGGCGTCCGCACGCTCTTCGGCCGCTGGCGCCCGCTGCCCGAGCTCGACAGCCCCGACGCGAACGTCCGCGCCGGCGCCGAACGCGCGGCCATCAACACGCCCGTGCAGGGCGCGGCCGCCGACCTGATCAAGCTGGCCATGTTGCGCCTGCACGAACGGATCCGCGCCGAAAAGCTGCCGCTGTCGATGATCCTGCAGGTGCACGACGAACTCGTGTTCGAGGTCGATCCCGAGGCGCAGGACCGGTGCCGGGAAGTGATCCGCCGCGAAATGGAAAACGTGCTGTCGCTGTCGGTGCCGCTCGTGGTCGAAATCAACGGCGGCGACAACTGGCGGGAGGCCCACTAGATGCGTCCGACCTACCGCGGTTTCCCCGTTTTCAAATTGGCGCTGCTCGTTCTGGGCCTGCTCGCGGTGCTGTTCGTGCGCGCCTATCTGAAAGAAAAAGTGCGGGAGTACGATGCCGCCCCGCCGGCGGCGGTCGCGCCGGCGGCCGCGCCCGCGGCGACGCCCGCCGACGACCCGATCGTCGCTCCGCCCGCCGAGGATCAACCGGAGGACGCGACGCCGGACCGCCCGCCGGTGCGGTTTCCGGAGCCGGCCGACGAAATGCAAAAGCAGTTCATGGACCGCCTGCGCAACACGGTTTCGTTCGTCTTCGACGGCGACACGGTGATGACCGCCGACGGCCGCCGGATCCGCTATCTCGGCGTCAACGCCCCGGAGAAAAACGAACCGTATTTCCAGGAAGCCACCGACCTGAACCGCCGGCTGGTCGAGATGAAATCCGTCCAGTTCACGCCCTGCGCGAAACGGCCGCGGGACAAGTACGACCGCGAGCTGGCCGCCGCTTTTGTCGAGGGCGCCGCGGTCGAGGAGCAGCTCTTGACCGCCGGATTGGCCGCGCCGTTCGACGACCCGCAATGCGTGCCCGATTGCCGGAAGAACTGGAACCTGTTCCTCGACGCCTACCGTAAAAAACGCGGGATGTTCCGCGACGCCCCCGACGAGCCGACGCCGGCGGTGATTGCCGACCGCCTGATCGGCCAATACGGCCTGGTCGTCGGGGTCGTCGACAACGTGCGCGAAACCTCGGCCGCCTATCACCTGAACTTCGGTTCCGACTGGACGACCGACTTCACCGTCACGATCGGCCGCGAGTTTCTGGAACCGTTCTTGCGCGATAAATTGGCGCCGCACAACCTGACCGGCCTGGAATTGACGGTGTTCGGCAAGGTCGTCGCTTCCTACGGGCCGCACATCTTCGCCGACTGCCCGGCGCAAATCGTTCACGTGGCCGCGCCGCGGCGATAAAGGAGGCTGGTGATCGATCGCCGGTTTCTGCTTCTCCTCATTCTGCTGGCGCTGGCCGGCGGCTGCGCCACCAAAGCCACCGACTATTACCCGCTCGCCGTCGGCAACGCCTGGACCTACGACATCGCCGAGGAAGGCGGCGGCCGGCGGCAGACGACCGAAATCGTCTATCGGCGCCAATACAACAAATACTATTTCAATAACGGCGAAATTCTGCTGATCGCCGGCGATCGATCGCTGGTCAACGCGAAAGGCGTCACCGTTCTGGAAAATATCCTGCGCCCGGGTTACCAATGGTTCGACAACGAAATGGAATTCCGGGTCGCCGCGGTCGACCGGCCGCTCGATGTGCCGGCGGGGCGTTTCAACCGGACCGTGGAGGTGACCTGGACGTCGAAATTTCCGGGCGATCGGCCGATCGATTCCAAAACGCCGCCGACCCTGAATCCCGGTCCGAATCCGCGGATCTTCATTTACCGCACCACTTACGCCCGCGGCATCGGCAAGGTGCGGGAAGAACTGACGACCATTCAACCCGACGGAACCCGGACGCTCGAGTTCGTCGCGGTTTTGACCGGCTACAGAATCCGCGACGGCAAGGCTTTCCGGACCGGCGGCCTGCCGCCACCCTCCAAATAAAATAATGCCGGCGTTTGCGTTTCCCGTTTTTTCGACGCTAACATGTTGTTATTGAATGTTGATTCAATAGAAAATCGTTTTTTCGCTTGACTACGCTCCGGAAGAGTTTTATTCTCTTTCTCGAGTGGGGGCGCTCTTTAGCGCCCCTTCTGTTTTTTACCGATTTTTCCTGTTAAATCGGTTTACTCCAGGGGATGACTTGGGGAACAACCCGATACCGACCAGCCCGAACGGAACTACGGCAAACCGTCGTGGTGCGGTTTGCTATCACGTCGAACCAAAGTCCATTAATCCTTTCAATCACCAAAAAGGAGAAAGAGGATGAAGAGCAAACTGTATCTGATCCTGTTCGTCCTGCTCCTCGGCCTGGGCATGCTATTGACGGCGTGCGGTGGCGGGGGCGATGACGACGACGACAGCGCCGCGATCGACGACGACGACGATTCGGGCGTTGACGACGACGATGACGACAACGATGACAACGACGACAACGATGACAACGACGACAATGACGACAACGACGATAACGACGACGCGACGCCGGACAACGAATACGCGCCGGTCACCTGCACCCTGCCCGACCCGGAAACCCTGGGCGAGGGCGTGACCATCGGCGGCGGCGCCATCTCCACCACCGTGACCGCCTACGTCTTCGACGACGCGACCTGCGCGCCGTTGACCGACGCGACCGTCAACGGCGTGGCGACCGACGCGGACGGCAAAGCGGTCGTGACGCCGGACAAGGCGGCGGGCATCGTCACGGCGAGCGCTCCCAATCACTGGTCCTGGTCCTACAAAGCCGACGCGGCCGTGATGTATTTCCGCCTGCGCGGTTCGGTGACCGGCTCCTGGTCCGATTCCGCCTCCGGCACCTTCACCGATGGCGGCTCGGATCTGAACGTCGAAAATCCGCAAGCGGACTACAACATCGGCAACCTGGGCACGTTGCTCAGCACCCCGATCTACATCGGCGGCGTGATCCCCGGCCTGAGCCGCAACACGCTGCTCTCGACCGATGTCGATCACCTGATTCCGGAAGCCGAATTCGACCTGACCTACGACTACGAAGGCGCGGAAACGATCGCCCTGCCGGCGAACATTTTCCTGCCGACCCTGGACGTCAGCTTGAATCTGATCGGCTTGTTGAACGCTTCGGCCAGCGCCAGCAACGAAAATTACGTGGTGCCGGTCAACTCCGATTGGGACGCGAACCCCCTCGAGGGCTTCGTGGCCAGCGCGACGATCGGCGAAGCCCTGAGCCTCCAGGCCCTGCTGGACCTGATCCCGGTGATCATCGGCGGCGGCGACATCATGGAAGCGATCCTGGGCTTGATCGAGCCGATCCTGAATGACGCGTTGCAGTTCGAGTATCACGGCGCCAACCCCTCGTGGGACGGCACCGGCGCCCCGGACATCGCCGTTTCGGACAACATCGAATCGACCCAGAGCGTCGATCTGCAGTTGAACAACGCCGATGCCGGGTTCGATTACCTGGCCATCCTGATGGGCGAAATCCCGAACCGGGCCTTCTGGCCGATGGGTATCCGCCTGGTGAGCAGCAACGCGGCTGAATTCCCGGCCGCGCCGGTCGTCGACAGCGATTACGCGCTGCTGGTCGCCAAGACCAACGCGCTGGACGTGCTGGGCGGCAGCGGTGACCCGGTCACCTTGAACCTCGCGCTGAAATTCGCCGAAGACCTGACCGAATGGGACGGTGGCGTCCAAGTGGACGACAACACCGATTACCTGCCGGAATTCGCCAACACCACCGAATACACCGCCGGTGGCGTGGTGAACTGGGATCTGGTGAAAAAAGCCGGTAAGGCCAATCCCGATGCGTACGTGATCGTCGTGGTCCCGGATTCCGGCGAGCCGAGCGCAGCCATCGCCTTCGTGCCGGGCACCGACAGCTCCTTCGACGCCGCCGGTAACTTCGGTTACACCCCGAGCGACGCCGACGTGGTAGTCATCGCGGGCCTGGATTTGCCGGAAGGCGTGGACATCAACGAGTTCGATCCGACCAGCCTGATCGGCTACAACAGCAGCGCGATCAGCCTCTGGACGAACTACGACCTGGCGAGCCTGATTCCGATCAAATAGGCGTTTGCGCCGGTAGTGTGCATGACCCGGTTCCCCCCGCGGGGAACCGGGTTTTTTAACAACCGGCCGTCCCTTGCGCGAATCGCGGATCGCACTATGTTATGGGGGTCGGTTCGGTAGGCGAGAAAAGACGATGCGGTCACGAATTCTGGCGGTTTGTTGCCTGGCGGTGCTGCTGTTGCCGGTTTTTACCGGCCTCGCGGCAGCTTTCGAAACAGTCTTGTATAACCGGATGCCGGTCGCGGCGGGTCAGGCCCTGATCGCCGTCGCGCCGCGGCATTCGCGCGCGGCCGCGGTGCGGGCGTTGTCGGCGGACGGATTTCGCGTGATCCGCGCCAGTACCCCTGACGGGCAGGTATTGTCGCCCGCGAGCTGGCTACACGACGCCAAAGCCGGCGAACGGTTCCTGGTGGTGGAATTCGATCCGGCCCGGCCGATCGACGAAGCCTTGGCGGCCCTGGCCGAAACGCCGGGCATCGTGGCGGCAGCGCCGAATCAGGTGTTTTATCCCGCCTTCGTCCCGAACGATCCGTTTTACCAATCGCACCAAAGCTATCTGCGTGAAATGTACCTGGAAAAAGCGTGGGACCTGTCGCGCGGCGACCAGGTCAAAGTCGCCGTCGTGGACACCGGCTACATTCTGGAAGGGTTGACCGACGGGGTGATCAACCTGCTCGACGGTTACGATTTCGCCGACAACGACGATAACGTTTCCGACACCATCGGCCACGGCACCCAGGTGGCCAACGTCATCGCCCATGCCACCAACAACGGCATCGGCGCGGCGGGCGTGGCGCCCGGCGCGCGCATTCTGCCCTGCAAGGTCTTCCGTGACGGCGAGGAAGGCGCGCTGGAAAGCGACATCCTGGCCGCCGTGGATTGGGCCGTGCAGCAGGGCGCCCAGGTCATCAACATGAGCCTGGGCGGCGGCGGGTACGATTCCTTCTCCGCCGAAACGATGAGCGACGCCGTCGCCGCCAACGTCGTCGTGGTCGCGGCTTCCGGCAACGAGGGTGCCGGCAGCGTCAGCTACCCGGCGGCTTACGAGGGCGTCATCGCCGTCGGCAGTTGCGACACGCACGCCATCGGCGATTTTCCGACGCGCAGCAGCTTTTCCAATTACGGCGACGCGCTCGATTTCGTGGCGCCCGGCAACGCCATCATCGGCGAAACCGACTACGGGCAGGGCATCGGCTTTTACGTCGCCTCCGGCACCAGCCTCGCCTCGCCGATGTTCGCGGGCGCGGCGGCGCTGCTGATCGACGTCGCCGGCGACGGTTACACCGTCGAAGGCATCCGCAAAGTGTTTCAGCAGACGGCCAATCGCGATCCGGATGCGGGTTGGGACGACGAACTGGGGTGGGGCGAAATCAACGTCCAGGCCGCGATGGAAGCCATCTCCGGCCCGATTCCGAACGATCCGCCCATCGTGCACATCATCGCCAAACCGCTGGCCGGCGCCGCGCCGCTGACGGTCACCTTCACCGGCGGCGCTTCGGATTCGGACGGTTCCATCGCCTCCTATTTATGGTCGTTCTCCTCGGGAGAAACCTACTACCTCCTGCAGTTCGACCACACCTTCACCAAGCCCGGCGAATATACCGTCTACCTGACCGCGAGCGATGACAGCGGCGAATCGGCTTCCGATCACGTGGTCATCACGGTGACCCCGGGCGACGATAACGCCGATTCGAAAAGCGACCGCGGCTGCGGCGTCGCCGGCGGGGCCGGCTGGGCCGATTTGGCGATTATGCCGGCTTTGTTGGCGGTTTGGTCTCTGGCAATGGGGCGGCGTCGGCGCCGGGCGGCAGAAAAAGCCGGTATTTCTTGAAGCCCAGGCGATGCAGCCAATACTGGCCGACCACCTTTAGGTTTTCCCACCCGTAACGCAGCGAGCGGCGGAAATTGATGCTCGAGGCTTCTTCCATATACCGCACCGGGACGGGGATTTCCGCGATTTTGAAGCCGAAGTGGACGACCTGGACCAGAAATTGGGCGTCGAAGGCGAAATCATTGCTGTTTTCGCGCCAGGGGATGGTTTCCAGCACCCGGCGGCTGTAGGCCCGATAACCGGTGTGGTACTCGGAAAGATTCAGGCCGAGAAAGACGTTTTCGGTAATGGTCAGGAAGCGGTTGGCGAGATATTTCCAGATCGGCATGCCGCCGGCCAGGGCCTCGGCGCGGGTCCGGATGCGGCTGCCGAGCATGACGTCGAAATAGCCGTCGACGATGAACCGGATCAGTTGCCCGGCCAGTCGGCTGTCGTATTGGTAGTCGGGATGGATCATGATGACCGCATCGGCTCCGCGCTTGAGGGCTTCGGTATAGCAAGTTTTTTGATTGCCGCCGTATCCCGCATTGTGCACGTGCTCGATGACCGTCAGACCGAGCCGGCGCGCCTCGGCGACCGTGGCGTCCCGGCTGCCGTCGTCCACCAGAATAATTTCGTCGGCCAGGCCTTCCGGCAAATCGCGCAAGGTGGGTTCGAGCGTCGCCGCGGCATTGTAAGCCGGCATCACCACGATGACTTTCTTTCCGTTCATTCGTCGCGTCCCGTTTTTTGGATTTTGACCGCCATTTCTCTTTTTCGATTGACAATATATGATGATATCCGGTTTTATCAAATTGTTAAACCGGGCAACGGCGACTTGACAGCCGGCAGAGCCGGCAGTTACATTCGACTCCGTTAAAATGACGGGGAGTCCAGGGGTAGCCTATCAGTCGGAGGTTCCTTGAATGAGTCCTGAACCGAAAAATGTCAAAGGTTCGAACGCGACGGATGAAAAGCTCGGCGAACTGTTGGTTCGCGAGGATCTGATCAGCCCCGATCAGTTGGAAACGGCCCTCGCCGAACAAAAAGTTTCCGGCGGTCGCCTCTCGTACCACTTGTCCCGCTTGGGCTATCTGGAAGAGAGCGAATTGGCGGACATTCTGTCGCGGCAGTACAACGTTCCCTCGATCAACTTGTCCGAATTCGAAATCGATCAGGAAGTCATCAAGTTGATTCCGCGCGACGTGGCGGAAAAATACAAAGTGATTCCGATCAGCAAGGCGGACAATTCCCTGATCGTCGCCATGGCCGACCCGTCGAACATCATCGCCATCGACGACATCAAATTTCTCACCGGATTCAACATCGAAGCGGTGGTGGCCACGGAAGATTCGATCATGGCCGCCATCGAAAAATACTACGACACCGACACCTCCGAGGATTTCGACAAGGTGATGACGGAATTCGAGGACGAGGAACTGGAGTTGATCTCGACCGAGGAAGACATCAACTTCAAGGAACTCGAGAAAGCCGCCGAGGACGCGCCGGTCGTCAAACTCGTGAACCTGATCCTTTCCGACGCGATCAAAAAAGGCGCGTCGGATATTCACGTCGAACCCTACGAAAAAAGCTTCCGCGTCCGGTACCGCATCGACGGCGTGCTGCACAAGGTGATGGATCCGCCGCGCAAACTGCAAAACGCCATCATCTCCCGCTTGAAGATCATGGCGGAACTGGACATCGCCGAACGCCGGTTGCCGCAGGACGGCCGCATCCGCCTGAAGACGGCCAAGGGCAAGGAGATGGACTTCCGCGTTTCCTCCGTGCCGACCATCTTCGGCGAAAAAATCGTGCTGCGGCTCCTCGACAAGGACAGCCTGCAACTCGACATGACCAAGCTGGGCTTCGAGGAAGCGCCGCTGAAGTGGTTCAAGGAAGCGATCCACAAACCCTTCGGCATGGTGCTGGTCACCGGCCCCACCGGTTCCGGCAAAACGACCACGCTGTACTCGGCCCTCACCGAACTGAACACGGTGCACGAAAACATCAGCACCGCGGAAGACCCGGTCGAATACACGCTCAAGGGCGTCAACCAGGTGCAAATGCACGACGCCATCGGCCTGAACTTCGCCGCCGCACTCCGCTCCTTCCTCCGGCAAGACCCGGACATCATCATGGTCGGCGAAATCCGCGACTACGAAACGGCCGAAATCGCGGTCAAAGCGGCCCTCACCGGCCACTTGGTGCTCTCGACGTTGCACACCAACGACGCGCCTTCCAGCATCAGCCGTCTGCTGAACATGGGTATCGAGCCCTTCCTGGTCACCGCCTCGGTGGTGCTGATCCAGGCGCAACGGTTGGTCCGAAAAATCTGCGGTTCGTGCCGCGAACTGGTCGATGTCAGCCCGCAAGTGCTCAAGGACGTGCAGGTGGCCGACGAGCTGGCCCATTCCATGCAATGCTCCAAGGGCGCCGGCTGCATGAAGTGCTCCAAGACCGGCTACCGAGGCCGCATCGCGTTGTTCGAAGTCATGCCGTTGTGGGAAGAAATCAAGGAATTTATTCTCAACGGCGCGTCGACGACCGAAATCAAGCGCGAATCCATTCGTCTGGGCATGAAGACCATGCGCCAGGCCGGCATCACCAAAATCGGCGAAGGCGTGACGACGGTCGAAGAAGTGGTGCGCGTCACCGCTCCGGATTGATGAACCAACCATGACGGTTGTTTCGCGGTACCGCGCCGGGATGGTTGCTGGTCGCCGCGTTTCGGATGCTCGGGCCGGCGCGACCGAAGGTCGCCGGCCGAAGTATCATGCTGGGAGAATTCACCGGTGGTAGATCTACATCAGTTGCTCAAACTCATGGTCGAAAAAAACGCCAGCGACCTGCACGTGACGACCGGGACTCCGCCGCAACTGCGCGTCGACGGGCGCCTGACGCCGGTCAACATGCCGCAGCTTACCGCTTCCGACACCAAGCGCCTGTGCTACTCGGTGCTGACCGAAAACCAGCGGCGCACGTTCGAAGAGGAAAACGAGCTGGATCTGTCGTTCGGCGTCAAGGGCCTGTCGCGGTTCCGCGCCAACATCTACAAACAGCGCGGCGCCGTGGCCGGGGCGTTCCGGATCATCCCTTTCAAAACGTTTTCCTTTCAGGAACTGGGCCTGCCGAACGTCATCTCGGATCTGGTCAACCGTCCCGCGGGCCTGATTCTGGTCACCGGGACCACGGGCTGCGGCAAGTCCACGACCCTGACCAGCATCATCGACAAAATCAACATGACCCGGAACCAGCACATCATCACGGTCGAGGACCCGATCGAGTACCTGCACGCCCACAAGGGCTGCATCGTCAATCAGCGCGAGGTCCATTCCGATACCGAAAGCTTCACCCGCGCCCTGAAATACGTGCTGCGCGAGGATCCGGACATCGTGCTCATCGGCGAAATGCGCGACAAGGAAACCATCGAATCCGCATTGAACATCGCCGAAACCGGCCACCTGACCTTCGCCACCCTGCACACCAGCTCGGCGGTGCAGACGATCAACCGCATCATCGACGTCTTCCCGCAGCACCAGCAGCAACAGGTGCGCGCCCAGTTGTCGATGGTGCTCGAGGGCGTCATCTGCCAGCAGTTGTTGCCGCGGGCCAGCGGCGTCGGCCGGGTGCTGGCGGTGGAAATCATGATTCCCAACGCGGCGATTCGGAACCTGATCCGCGAGGACAAGGTTCACCAGATTTACAGCCAGATGCAGGTGGGTCAGGCCAAGTGGGGCATGTTGACGATGAACCAGTCGCTGGTCGATCTGTACCGTCGCGGCCTGATCACCTTGAAAGAGGCGCAGGGGCGGAGCGCCGACCTGGAAGAATTCAATATGATGTTGGAAGGAAAAACTCCACCCAAGCGCGGCTAAAATATGTTAGGCTTCGCGTGAAATCCCATTCGGGAGGTTGGCAAGATGCCGGTTTATAAGTGGGAAGGTAAAAGCCGCACGGGGCAGATCATCAAAGGCGAGATGGAAGCCCCGAACGAGGACGCGGTCGTTCAAAAATTGCGCGGGCAGCAGATTCTGGCCAGCCGGATCAAGCCCGTCGGCAAGAAGGCCTTCAACATTACGATCGGCAAGGAAAAGATCACCGAACGCGACGTGGTGGTTTTTTCCCGGCAGTTCGCCACGATGATCGACGCCGGTCTGCCGCTGGTGCAATGCCTTGAAATTCTCATCAGCCAGCAGGACAACAAGACCTTCGCCAAGATCCTCTCGGAAGTCAAAGGCGATGTCGAAGCCGGTTCGACCTTCGCCAAGGCCCTGGGCAAGCACCCCGAGGTTTTCGACCAGTTGTATGTCGCGTTGGTCGCCGCCGGTGAAGTCGGCGGTATTCTCGACACCATCATGAACCGCCTGTCGGCCTACATCGAAAAATCGATGAAACTGAAAAAGAAGGTCAAGGGCGCGCTGGTCTACCCGTCCATCGTCATGACCGTGGCCATGGGCGTCGCGGCGGTATTGTTGATCTGGGTCATCCCCGTGTTCAAAAAGATGTTCGAGGACTTCGGCGGCGCCCTTCCCGGACCGACCCAATTCCTCGTCAACATCTCCGAATTCCTGCGCGGCTATTGGTTCATCGTTTTCCCGGCCATCTTCGGCTTGTACTTCCTCTACAAATACCTGTCCAACACCGAGAAGGGCAGAGTCATCAAAGACGACATCTCCTTGAAACTGCCCGTCTTCGGCGAATTGCTGCGCAAGGTGGCCGTCGCCAAGTTCACCCGAACCCTCGGCACGATGATCACCTCCGGCGTCCCGATTCTCGACGGCTTGGAAATCGTCGCCAAAACGGCCGGCAACAAAACGATCGAAGCCGCCATCATGAAAACCAAGGACCGGATCGCCGAAGGTAAAACCATCGCCGAACCGCTCCTCGAATCCGGCGTGTTCCCCGCGATGGTCTGCCAGATGATCACCGTCGGCGAAGCCACCGGCGCCCTCGACGTCATGCTGGCGAAAATCGCCGACTTTTACGACGACGAGGTCGACATGGCCACGACCAACCTGACCACCCTGCTCGAACCCATCATGATGGTGTTCCTGGGCCTGATGGTCGGTGGTATGTTGATCGCCATGTACCTGCCGATCTTCAAGCTCGTGACGGTCATTGGTTAACAAACCCACGACCGCCGCCACTTTACGTTCGGACGAACAACTACCCTCCGTCGAGCGGGAACAGATCCTGCAATGGCTCGCTTTTCTGCGGGTTGTCGTCGCTTTTTTCATTCTCGGCACCACCTACTTTCTCTACCGCTCGCAATCGCTGATCGTTCCCTACAGCCTGATCGGCGTGAACGTGCTGGTCACCCTGCTGTCGGCGGTCATGATCGAGCGCCAGGCGAACAACCGCCTGTTCGTCTACTTTCAGATCTACTGGGATTTCGCGTTCGTCAGCGGGCTGGTGTATTTCACCGGCGGCTTTGACAGCCTATTCAGCTTTTTGTACATCCTGACGATCATCTTCGCCGCCATTCTGACCAGCCGCCTCCATACCAATCTCATCGTCCTGGGCTGCACTTTCGTTTATTCCCTGATCCTGGTGCTGCAATACCTGCGGGTGGTCAATCCGCTCAACCTCGATCCGCTGGAGGTGGCGCTGCCCAGCGCCAGCGAGGTGACCGTCAAGTGCCTGCTCAACGCCCTGGCGTTTTTCAGTTCGGGCTTGCTGGCCAGCTACCTGGCGGCCCGCAGCAAGGAAGCGGCCCGGCAGATCGAACAGCAGCGGCAGGCGATGGACGACTTGCGCAAGCTCAACGACAGCATCGTCCAGTCGCTGCCGATCGGGTTGATCACGGTGGACGCGGACGGCGTCATCACCTTCGCCAACCGCAACGTCAACGCCATGCTGGGCCGCGAGAACGGAACCTGCCGGGGCCTGAACCTGGCGGAATTGTTACCCGCGTTGAGCGATCTGGGTTCCCACGAAAAAAACCAGGAAATCGAGCGGCTGTCGGTCCATCGGCAAAAACAGATCCTGGCGCTGACCTTCGCCGATCTGCAGGACACGATGGGCCGCGTCACCGGCCGCATGATCACCATGCAGGACGTCACGGCCCTGCGCGAGCTGGAACAGGTGGCCAAATACACCGACCGCCAGACCGCGATCGCCAAGCTCGCCGCCGGCATCGCCCATGAAATCCGCAATCCGTTGGCCAGCATGTCCGGTTCCATTCAATTGCTGCAAAGCGAATTGACGCTCGAACCGATCCACGCGCACCTGATGAACATCGTCTTGCGCGAAACCGACCGGCTCAACAATTTGATCAATGATTTTCTGGCCTATGCGCGCCCCACCCAGCGCAAGGACGCCGTCACCGACTTGTCGGCCGTCATCGCCGAGCAACTGGGCGTCCTGGTCAACGATCCGGCTTTTCACGAGGGGATCATCCTCAAGAAAAACCTTGAAAAAGACCTGATTTGCCGCTTCGATCCCGCGCAAGTACGCCAAATTCTTTGGAATTTGTTCCTCAACGCGCTGCAAGCCATGGAAGAGACCGGGGGCACGCTGACGGTTTCCGCCCGTCGTTCCGAACGTCATAGCGGTTTTATCGAAATCGAGATCCAGGACACCGGCAAGGGGATTCCGAGCGAATATCTCGGTTCCATCTTCGATCCGTTCTTCACCACCAAGGAAAAAGGCACCGGCCTGGGGCTGACCATCGCCTATCGGATTGTCGAAAACCATGACGGCAAAATTTTCGTCGATTCGACTCCCGATCGCGGGACCTCGTTTCATGTGCTGATTCCCGGCTGAAAAAGCTTTTTGAAATCAGAACTTATTAATCCCATTGTTCTAATGTAATAACATTTTCATGCCCCTTGACAGCGGCAGGCCGAAGAACTAGTATTCGCCCCGCGAAAAAGCGCAACCCGGGCCGTTCGCAAAAGACGGAGGTACGCCTTTTGCGAATATACCCGGCGTGCGCCTTAGGAAAGGGGTCATTAATGATCGAAATTCGTTTTCACGGTCGCGGAGGTCAAGGCGCCGTGACCAGCGCGGAACTGCTGGCCCAAGCGGCAATCGCCGAGGGCAAGTACGCACAGGCCTTCCCCAGCTTCGGTCCCGAACGGCGCGGCGCGCCGGTTCTGGCTTACGCGCGGATCGACGACAAACCGATCCGGCTGCGCCAGGCGATCTATGAGCCCAATCTGGCCATCGTGCTTGAAGAAGCGTTGATGAACATCGTCGACGTCGAATCGGGCATGGGCGACAAGGGCATCGTCGTGGTCAATACCCACAAGTCGATCGCGGAACTGCGCAAGCGCTACAAACTCAAGGGCCTGGTCTGGCGCGTCGACGCCACCAAGCTCGCCTTGGAAATCCTCGGCCGGCCGATCACCAACACCACCATGCTCGGCGCGTTGATCCGGGCCTCCAATTGCGTGGAACTGAAAAGTATGGAAGCTCCGCTCATGGAGCGGTTCGGCAAAATCGGCCCGCGCAACCTCGAAGTGCTCAAACGCGCTCACGCGGAGTCCGTCTCGGAGGATGCCCAATGAAGACCAAGTTGTTTCCCGCCTGGACCGAGGTGACCCTCGGTTGCGTGGTCCCCGAACCCGGCACCGCCGTCGAATACAAGACCGGTGATTGGCGCAGCTTCTATCCGAAGACCGACGAGACCAAGTGCGTCGCCTGCGGCCTCTGCTGGATCCTCTGCCCCGACGACTCCCGCCGGTTGGTCAAGCGCCAGAAGGCCGTCCCGGGCTCGTTGTATGACACCTACTTCGATTTCAACTTCAACTACTGCAAAGGCTGCGGCATCTGCGCCGCGGAATGCCCCACCCAGGCGATCGTCATGTTGGAGGAGGTCAAATAATGAAGAACCGGATGGAAGTGGGCAAACCGCTCGGCATCGAGGTCTCGATCGCCCAGGCCGAGGTGGTGGCGCAATGCGACGTGGATTGCATTGCGGCCTATCCGATCACGCCGCAGACCCACATCGTGGAGCACCTGTCGGAAATCGTTAATAACGGCGAACTGGAAGCCGCCTATATCCCCGTGGAATCCGAGCACTCGGCGATGAGCGCCTGCATCGGCACCGCGGCGGTCGGCGCGCGCACCTTCACCGCCACCTGCAGCCAGGGCCTGGCCCTGATGCACGAAATACTCTACATCGCCTCGGCCATGCGGTACCCGATCGTCATGTCGTGCGTGAACCGGGCGCTCTCGGGCCCGATCAACATCTGGGGCGACCAGAGCGACATCATGGCCGAACGCGATACCGGCTGGATTCAGATCTTCACCGAAAACGGCCAGGAAGTGTGCGATCAGACGATCTGCGCCTTCCGCATCGCCGAGGATCACCGGGTCCTGTTGCCGACCATCGTCAATATGGACGGCTTCCAGATGAGCCACGTGATCGAGCCGATCGTCTTTTACGATACGGCCAAGATCCGCGAATTCGTCGGCGTCTACCAGCCGCTGCAGCGCCTCGACCCGCGCGAGCCGATGATGTTCGGCCCGGTCGGCATTCCCGAGGTCTACACCGAAACCAAGAAAAAGCACGACGACGTGCTGATCAAAAGCCAGGCGGTCATCGAGGAAGTGTGGGCCGAATTCGCGAAAAAATTCGGCCGCGCCTACCACGCGGTGGAAACCTACCGCGCCGATGACGCCGAGTATCTGCTGCTCACCGTGGGCGGCCTGAGCGAAACCGCCTCGGTGGCCATCGACCGGCTGCGCGAGCAGGGCGTCAAGGTCGGCCAGATCAAATTGCGCCTGTGGCGGCCGTTCCCCTTCGCCCAGATCAAGGCGGCGCTGGAAGGCGTGAAAGGCGTGTTCGTGTTCGACCGTTGCCTGACCACCGGCGGCACCGGCGGCCCGTTCGGCACGGAAATCAAGGCGAGCCTGTACAATCTGGCCAAGCGGCCCGTCCTGGTCAATTTCGTCGGCGGCCTCGGCGGCCGCGACGTCACGGTCGCCAATTTCCGCGACATGGTGCTCAAGGGCATCGGCTACGTCGAGCAGGGACAGGCGCCGGTCTACGAAATGGTGGGGGTGCGCGAATGAACGAGATCAACTACGGAGTCTACGCCTCGCGGATGTTGCCCAAGGAGGAGCTCTTCGTGCACGGCCATCGGGCCTGCCAGGGCTGCATTCCGGCGCTGATGCTGCGCCAGATCACCAAGGCCACCGGCCGCGACCTGATCGTCTGCAACGCCACCGGCTGCATGGAAATCATCGCCAGCCCGTATCCCTTCAACGCCTGGCGGGTGCCCTGGATCCACGTGGCGTTCGAAAACACCGCCGCCGTGGCGTCGGGCGTCAGCTCGGGCATCGAAATCCTCAAGCAGAAAAAGCGCTTCTACCACGATTACCCGGGCAAGATCGCGGTGATGGGCATCGGCGGCGACGGCGGCACGATGGACATCGGCATCCAGGCGCTTTCCGGCGCGCTGGAGCGCGGCCACGACATGTTCTACGTCTGCTACGACAACGAAGCCTACATGAACACCGGCATTCAGCGTTCGTCGGGCACCCCGTTGGGCGCCTCGACGACCACCAGCCCGGCCGGCAAGGCCGTTCCGGGTCAGGTGACCTGGAAGAAAAACTTCGCGGAGATCGCCGCGGCGCACAACATTCCGTACGTCGCCACGGCGTGCCCGAGCTACCCGTTCGACCTGATGCGCAAGGTCAAGAAAGCGGCCGAGGTCAACGGCCCGGCCGTGTTGCACGTGTTCGCGCCTTGCCCCACCGGCTGGCGGTGCGAGGCCAATTCGGGCATCAAGCTGGGACGGTTGGCGGTGGAAGCCGGCATCTTCCCGCTCTACGAAGTGATCAACGGCAAATACACGATCAACCTCGATATCGAGACCGTCAAGAAATCGGTCGAGGATCCGGTGGCTGAAATCACCAATTACTTCTTCCAACAGGGCCGCTTCCGTCACCTGAAGACCAAGGAAGAGCTGCTGAACCAGATTCGTGATCGGGTTCGCGCGGAATGGGCCAAGTTGAAAGTCAAAGCGGAGTTGTGACATGTGTGCGGCAGTTTTCGAGAAGAGTAAAATCGATCTGATCATCGACAAGTACGGGAATCATCCGTCCAACCTGATTCTCGTGCTCCAAGATATTCAGGCGCTGTATCGCTATTTGCCTGAAGATGCCCTGCTGTACCTGAGCGACCGGCTCGGCGTGCCCGTCTCGCGCATCTTCAACGTCGCGACCTTCTACAAGGCCTTCAGCCTGAAGCCCAAGGGCAAACACGAAGTCCATGTCTGCATGGGCACCGCCTGCCACGTGCGCGGCGCCAAGCTGATCCTGGACACCGTCTCCCGCGAACTGGGGATCGGGGCCGGCGACACGTCGACCGATCTCAAGTACTCGCTGGATACCGTGAATTGCCTGGGTAGCTGCGCGTTGGGGCCGCTGGTGGTGGTGGATCAGGAATACATCGGCCACGCCACCTCGCAAAAGATGAAGAAGATCATCGACAACCTGAAGAAAGAGGAATAGCGATATGGAACGGCTCACCAGCTATGCGGCACTGGAAGAGTTACGGCGGAAACTGATCGCCGCGCGCGACCCGCAGCGACCGATGATCGCGGTCTGCGCCGGCACCGGGTGCATCGGCTGCGGCGCGACGCACGTCGTCGCGGCGTTCCAGCAAGAACTGGAACAGCGCGGCCTGAAAGAGAAAGTCGATTTCCGCGCCACCGGCTGCCACGGCTATTGCGAACGCGGCACCTTGGTGGTCATCCATCCGCAAAAAGTGTTCTACCAGACGGTCAAGGCGGAAGACGTCCCCGAGATCATCGAACGGACGGTTCTCAAGGGCGAGATCATCGAGCGGCTGCAATATTCGGCCGGCCCGGATCAGCCGAAAGTCATGCACGAGCACGACGTGCCGTTCTACAAGAATCAGCAGCGGCTGGTTTTCTCGATGAACGGCTTCATCGATCCGACCTCCATTGAAGATTACCTCGCGATGGGCGGTTACGCCGCGCTGGCCAAGGCGCTGCAGAATCCCCATCCCGAATCGATCATCGACGAAGTGAAAAAAGCCGGCCTGCGGGGCCGGGGCGGCGGCGGCTTCCCGACCGGCGTCAAGTGGGAGTCGTGCCGCCAGGCGAAGGGCGAGCCGAAATACGTGCTGTGCAACGCCGACGAAGGCGACCCCGGCGCGTACATGGACCGCTCGCTGCTCGAGGGCAATCCGCACCTGGTGCTCGAAGGCATGCTCATCGGCGCCTACGCCATCGGTTCGCACGACGGTTACATCTACGTGCGCAACGAATACCCGCTGGCGGTCAAGCACACGATGATCGCGCTGGAAAAGATGCGCGAGCTGGGCTTGCTGGGCGAGAACATCCTGGGTTCGGGATACTCGTTCGACGTCAAGGTCAGCCGCGGCGGCGGCGCGTTCGTCTGCGGCGAATCGACGGCGCTGATGGCGTCGCTCGAGGGCCTGCCCGGCGAACCGCGCGCCAAATACGTGCACACGATCGAACACGGCCTCTACGACAAGCCCAGCAACCTCAACAACGTCGAGACCTGGGCCAACGTGCCGTACATCGTGCTGCACGGCGCCGACGAATACCGCAAGATCGGCACCGCCGGCAGCCCGGGCACCAAGATCTTCTCGCTGGTCGGCAAGGTCAACAACACCGGCCTGATCGAAGTGCCGATGGGCATCACGCTGCGCGACATCATCTTCAAGATCGGCGGCGGCATCCCCAAGAACAAGAAGTTCAAGGCCGTGCAGACCGGCGGCCCGTCAGGCGGCTGCATTCCCGAATCGTTCCTCGACCTGCCCGTCGATTTCGACAAACTGTACGAGGTCGGCTCGATGATGGGCTCCGGCGGTTTGATCGTCATGGACGAGGAAACCTGCATGGTCGACGTAGCCCGTTACTTCACCGCCTTCCTCTGCGACGAAAGCTGCGGCAAATGCGTGCCGTGCCGCGAAGGCCTGATGCAGCTGCGCAATATCCTGCAGGACATCTGCGACGGCAAGGGCCGGCCCGGCGACCTCGAACTGATCGAGGAACTGGGCGAGACGGTCACCGCCTGCAGCCTGTGCGCCCTCGGCCAGACGGCCACCAACCCCGTGCTGTCCACCCTGCGGTTCTTCCGCGACGAATACCTGGCGCACATCGAACAGCACCGCTGCCCGGCCGGCAACTGCAAGGCGCTGATCACCTACCGGATCGACGCCGAAAAGTGTATCGCCTGCGGCGCCTGCAAACGCGCCTGCCCTTCCGAAGCGGTCGTCGGCGCCAAGAAAGTCAAGCATTCCATTCTCGTCGACAAGTGCATCAAGTGCGGTCAATGCTACGAGGTGTGCCCAACCGACGCGGTTATCAAGGAGTGAGCGATGGCCGAGCTGATTAAAATCACCGTCAACGGCAAGGAAATTGCCGTGCCCTACGATACCCCGCTCATCGACGCCTGCCGCGAGGCGGGAGCGCGCGTGCCGACCTTGTGCCACAACGAAAACCTGCCCGCCTACGGCGTCTGCCGTATCTGCTCGGTGGAAGTCAACGAAGGCCGCCGGACCCGCATCGTCCCGTCCTGCGTTTACACGGTGCGCAAGGAAGTAAAGGTCGAAACCGACACCGACCGCATCCGCCGCCATCGCGCCATGTTGCTTAAATTGCTGCTGGCGCGCTGCCCGGAGGTGGAAGTCGTTAAAAAACTGGCCGCCGAGTACGGCGTCGCCGCGGCGCCGGAACGGTTCGTCAAACGCAACGACGACTGCATCCTGTGCGGCCTGTGCGTGCAGACCTGCCGGAACATCGTCGGCGTGGCGGCCCTGGCTTTCGAAAGCCGCGGCACCGACCGCAAGGTGGCCGTCCCGTTCGACAAGGAAAACCCGGTGTGCATCGCCTGCGGCGCCTGCGCCTACATTTGCCCGACGCAGTGCATCGACTTCCACGACGAAAAGGGCGTCCGCCATTTGGACAAATGGCACCGCCAGGCCGAGATGATGGTTTGCGAAAAGTGCGGCAAGTACTGGCTGCCCGACGCCTTCCAGAACGAGATGGCCCACCGCATGGGCCTCGATCCGGCTTCGTTCAAGGTGTGCCCGGACTGCCGGTAAATTATTCGATTCGACGATCCGTCAAAGCGGGGCCTTCACGGTCCCGCTTATTTTTACTTTCCAACGTGCCACTCTTCCAGCCGAGGGACGAGGCGCAAGGTGAGCCCAAATTTATTCCGCCAATTCTGTCTTATTCGCGTTCATTTGTGGTTAAAAACCACGCCTTTCTCCCGCGTTCCGCGGGAAAAAGACGTGGCACACCAACACTCTTTTGCACACCAACCCCCCCTTTTAAACCAGGACAGAAATGGAACCGCGAATAAACGCGAATGAACGCGAATGGGAAAACAATGGTTGTTTTCTAATTTGTGCCCTTCATTCGCGGTGATTGACCCCACTTTCAACCGAGGAACGAGGCGGAAGGTGTGCCGATTTGGCTTCTTTGCGGTTATGGGCGGGGTTCGTGTTTCCGGGCCAGTTCCGTCTCGAGTTCGCTCGCCGCGTCGCCGAACCGCTTTTGGAACCGCAGCAGCACGACCGCGCCGACGAACACCGCGAACCACAGGGTCGCCAGGCGGATGATCAGCGTCGCGGCCGCCGCCGGGGCCTTGGTCAGCACCGCCGGGCCCATCAACGCCGCGGTCTGCAACATGGTCAGCATGCTGCCCTCGGTCAGGCCCAGGCCGCCCGGGCTGGCGACGCCGATGATCGTGCCCAGGGCGTAGATGAAACACGCCGCGAGCAGCGACGGGTCGGGCGTGAAGGCGCGGATTGCGATCCAGAACCCCAGGCATTCGCAGAGCCAGGCGCAAAGCGACAGAAACGTGGCGACCGTCAGCGGCAGCAGGCGCACCAGGCGGTTGATCGACTCGTAAAGGTTGTGCATTTTGCCGCCGATCCGGGCCAGCGGTTTCCAGCGTTCGAGCAGCGCGATGACGCCCAGGCAAAGCCGGCGGTTGCTCATCACCAGCACGAAGGCCGCCAGGATCGCCGCCACCACGCCCAGGATCGTCAGGCTCGAATCCGACACGGTGAACACCAGCAGGCCGGCCACGCTGATCAGCACCAGCGAAATGAAATCGGTGATCCGCTCCGCCACGATGATCGGCGCCGACACGGTCAACGGCGTGCCGTTGCGCTGCTTGAGCAGCACGCTTTTGAGCAGCTCGCCGATCTTGCCCGGGCTGATGGTCATGATCAGGCCGGCGAGAAAAATCACCAGGCTGTCGCCGCGCGCCAGCGGGATCTTCAGTTGGCCGAGGTAGAAATGCCATTTCAGAAAGCGCAGCAGGTAATTCGCGAAAGCCAGCAACAGCAACAGCGGAAACAGCAGCCAGGGAAAATCGCGCAAGGCGGTTTCCAGGTCGCGCCAGCCGGAATAAACCACCACCAGCACGTAAACCAGCCCGCCGATGGCGATGCCCGCGATCAGTTTGCCTTTCAAGCGGGCGATCAAGGTGTTGCCGGCCATTCAGTTCTCCGTGACATGAGGTTGACTAACTTAGGGAGTCGGGCGATCCGATGCAAGGGCGGACCGCCGCCAGACCGCCAGGTAGCCGACTTCGAGCAGCGGCAGGAAGCGATCGGCCGCGGCGGTGAGGCGCAACAGGCCGGCGTGGAGGCGGCGGCCCCAAGTCCAGCGCAGGTGATGTTCGCCCAGCCGATCCAGCCAGGCCGCCAGGCGCGGCGCCTGCCGGCGCGCGCGGGCGCGGTCGAAACCGAACGCCGCGTACAAGAGCGTCTTGCCCGCGTTGCGAAACACCCACGCCGGAAAGAACCAATGAAAATGAAACGACCAGCCCGTCAGGCCGCCGACCCGCCGCAGCTCCTCCGTCTCCAAACCCGCCTGCGCGGCCAACGCGCGCAGCGAACGTTCGGTGTAGCGCCGATAGCCGTGCGGGCCGTAGAGCGGAAACGACCAGACGGCGGGAACGGCGATCAGCGCGGCGGCGCCGGGTTTGAGCGTCCGGGCGAGGGCGCGCGCGGCGCGGCGGTCGTCGGCGAAATGTTCGAAGGCGGTGAGCGAAAGCACGAAGTCGAACTCCCGCCCGAGTCGGTCCGCCTCGTGCGCGTCCTGCACCAGTCGCCGGCCGGGAAACTCGGCGGGCAGTTCCAACGAGGCCTGCCAGCGCGCGTCGCTGATGTCGATACCGGTGTACGAACCGGTGACGCCGGCCTCGATGAAAAACAGCGCGTAACGGCCCGATCCGCAGCCCACGTCCAGCACGTCGGCGCGCGGCGGACAAAGGCGGGCGATCGCCGCCGGCACCATTCGCGTCAGCAGATAGCGGAACGGGCTGCCGGTATCGGCCTGCGCCGCCTTTTCTTGCGCCAACCGTCGCGCTTCGTCGTAGGAAATCGCCATGTCGTTTTCCGCCGGGGCTCCGGGTAATGAACGGCTTGGCAGCCGCGATCTCAGAATCGCACCCGGAAGGGTGCTCCTACCGTGTTGGTAAGAGCGGCTTGGTAGCCGCGATCTCAGAATCGCACCCGGAAGGGTGCTCCTACCGAATTGGCAAGAGCGGCTTGGCAGCCGCGATCTCAGAATCGCACCCGGAAGGGTGCTCCTACCGAATTGGTAAGAGCGGCTTAGCAGCCGCGATCTTAGAATCGCACCCGGAAGGGTGCTCCTACCGCTAAAACCAAATTCGCGCTTCGCGGTTTAGTATAAGGAAACGTTTTTCGCCTGGCTACTTGCCCGCCGGCGCCTTTTTGGGCCGGCCGGCCAGCCACTCCTCGATGAACCAGTGCGGCGGGTCGGGTTGCGCGACGAATTCCTCGCCCCACGGCCCGTAGGCCTTCGACAAGCGCAGTTGGTCCCACAGTCGCTTGGGATGCTCGGTTTGCCGCCACCAAAAGCGGCCGTCGATCAGGCCGCGCCAGCCCGCCGGCTCGGGAGTCAGCGCCGCGCCGGACATCTCACGGCCCGCCATCAATTCCGGTTTCATGATGGATCTACCTTTCTCCGGCCCCGGGCCGGCGATAGCGGCGGCGCAAGCAGAGCCGGGCGGCCGCCAGGCGTTTGTGCACGGCGGTTTTGCTCAAGCCCAGCCGCACCGCGATCTGCCGTTCGGACAATCCTTCGGTCACCAGCAGCCGCAACGCCTCGCGCCGCCCGGGAGTCAGGTCCGCGAGCAGCGGTTCCAGCTCGGGCGCGAAGCCGCTGGGCAACCATTCCGCCAGCGTGACGGTCGTGCGGCGTCCGCACAAAATCTGGATGAATTCCGGCGAGACCAGCCGCTCGCGGCGGTGGCTTTGGCCGGTGACGGCCGCCAGTTCCCGCGTCAACTCGCGGCAAGGAACGCGACAGACGGCCCGGCGCGAACAAGCAAAGCACATGACGTCCTCCCGACCGTTCGGCGCGGCTGCCGAACGGCGAAAAGGCCGCCGATGTGCGGGTGGGCCGTGGTGGTTTAGACCGCCTGGAGGCGGTAGGTGATGCCCAGCTTCAGCAGTTCGATCTTGCGCGGGTGAAAGTGCTCGTCGTAATGAACCTTCACCCCTTTGACGCGTGACCAGGCGTACCGGTCGGCCCAGTAGCATCCGCCGCTGATCGACACCCCCGGCGCGGTCGGCCGCGTGCCGACCAGGGCGCGGTAACGCGAAAAATCACTCATGATTTCCTGGATTTGCCGCTCGTCCATCATCCCCTCCAAAAGCCGGTCCGCGACCGGAAAACCCCATACAACGACTTTTTTTCTTGACAGGACTGTAATATAATAGTAGACATGTGTCAAGGAAAAAATCTATTTATGTAGAAAGAGCGAAAATGAACCCCGAAACCGGCAATTTTCCCGCGCGCCTGCAAGAAGAAATCGACCGCCAGGCCGGCGGCGTGGTGCGGCGCTTCGCCCGAGAGATCAACGTCAATCAGCAGGCGGTGCACAACTGGCTGGCCGGCGAGCGCCTGCCGGGGGCCAAGGCGCTGGCCGCGATGTGGGACACGTACCGCATCGATCCGCTGTGGCTGCTGACCGGCGAGCGGCGCGGTCATGGCCCGGTCACCCTGCGCATCGCCCCGCCCGCCGTGCCGCCCGGCGCCCGGCGGCAGACCGGCGCGTTTCTCGCCGAGGAAGTCGGGCGCGACCGTTTCGTCTCGGTGCCGCTGCTGGCCGACCGCATCGCGGCGGGCCGCCCGCGCGAGGTCAGCCCGGCCGACATCGAGGATTTCGCCATCATCTACGCCGACTGGCTGCCGCATCCCGACGAGGTCACCTGCGTGCGCGTCGCCGGCGATTCGATGTCGCCCATCCTGACCGACGGGGCCATTGTGGCCATCGACCATCGCCAGCGTGATCCGCGGGCGCTCAACGGCAAGATGGTCGCGTTCCGGCAAGACGGCGGGGCCTCGGTGAAGTGGTGCCGTTACGTTTCGCCCGATCTGGTGATGGGCCTGCCCGAGAACAAAGAAACCATGGAAAGCGGCGGGTTGCTGGTTTTCAAGAACGAGGACGTCAACGACTGCCTCGTCGGCCGCGTGGTCTGGTGGTGGGGGCTGCCGAGGGAATGAGGCGAAATGGGGAATGGGGAATGACGAATGGGGAATGCGAGGCCCAGTTAAGACATCGGTAACCGGCGTGAGGTAATCGCGGCAGCCGCTAAAAATTTAACGATTCAGCGCTTCTCCCGCGCGTCGGGCAGCAGGCCGAAGCCGTCGGCGCGGCGGACGGCGCGGACGATGGCTTCCGCGAGGGCCTCGGCGGCCAGTTGGCCGACGGCGGGGAGGTCGGCGGCCAGTTCGCCGCAGCCGAGGGCGAGCACCACGTCGCCGTCGAAGGGGCCGTGGCAGGGGCGCACGACGCGGGCGAGGCCGGTCTGCGCCATGCGCGCCACGAACTGCGCCTGGGTCTTGTCGAGCCGGGCGTTGGTCGCCACGACGGCGAGCACCGTGTTGTCGAGTTGAAAGCCGCGGTGTTCGCGCACGGCCTGTTTGGCCAGGACGCGGGCCGTGTCGGCGAAGCCGCCCCGTTTCACATCGCGCGCACCGGCGACGATCTCGCCGGTGGCCGGGTCGAGGATGTCGCCCCAGGCGTTGACCGCCGCGAGCGCGCCGACGATCAGGCCGTCCGCCGCGCGCTTCCGGCTCGCCGTGCCCAGTCCGCCCTTCATCGCTCCGTTGATTCCGAAAATCTTGCCGACCGTCGCGCCGTAGCCCGCGCCGACGCTGCCCTCCGCCACCGTCGTTCCCGCCGCGAGCACCGCCCGGCGGGCCAGTTCGGGGGTCGGTCGCGCGCCGCTGTGGCCGAAGCCCAGGTCGAACAGGGCCATTGTGGGGACGATCGGCACCGGGCGACCGGGCGACGGCATGCCGACGCCGCGTGCCGCCAGTTCGTCCATCACCCCCGCCGCGCAATCCAGGCCGAAGGCGCTGCCGCCGGCGAGCACCACCGCGTCGACGCGCGACAGCAAATGTTCGGTCAGCAGCGAATCGCACTGGCGCGTGCTGATCGCCGCGCCGCGCCGGTCGATCGAACCCACGGCGGGCGGGTCGCACCGCAGCACGGTTACGCCGGTGCGGCCGGTTTCATCGTGCGCGTGGCCGACCGTCAGGCCCGGTACGTCGGTGATTTGGCTTGTCATGAAATACGCCCCCGCTTGTTTGCCGGATACTCTAACCCTATAGTCGGCCCATGGGCAAATCACGCTGGTTTTGGGCGATTTTCGCGCTGTTTCTCGGCGTGCGCCTGTGGGCCTTCGCGGCCGGCGACAACGGCATCGACTTTCACCACAACGCCTTCGACCGGCCGCTGTACGTCGAACGGCAGGTCGCGCGCGGCGATTTCCGCCCCGACCCGGTTTACCCGCCCGTCCACTTCTACCTGCTGGCCGCGCTGCGGCTGATTTCCACCGACCTGGAATACGCGCCGCGCCTGCTGTCGCTATTGTGCGCGCTGCTGTCGTTCGTGCCACTCTGGCGGCTGACTCGGCGCTGGTTCGGCGACGCCGCGGCGGCGTGGGCCGGGTTGGCGTACGCGCTGTTTCCGCTGGGGGTGCGCGTCGCGGTGGTGTCGCTCGAGGTCGCGCCCTACCTGCTGTTTCTGGCCTTGGCGTTCGAGCGCCTGGCAGCGGCCTGGCAGACCCGCGCAACCGACCGCCGGGCCGAATGGACGGGGGTGATCTGGCTGTCGCTGGCGGCGGCGACCCGCTTCGAAGGATGGATTTTTCTGCCTCTCGTGGCGTTGCTGGCGCTTTGGCGCGATCGCACGGCCGGCCTGCGCACCGTGGTGCTGTGCGCCGTTTTTCCGGTGGCGTGGCTCGGCTATCAATGGCTGATCACCGGCCGCCCGTTCTACTTCCTGGCGGTCAGCGGCGAAATCAGCCGGGTGCACATGGCGGCGGTTCCGCTGGCGGAACGCTTGCTGGCCTGGCCGCGGATCGTCCTGGGCGCCACGAATCCGCTGGTGACGTTGGCGGCCTTGGGCGGCTTTGTTCTGCCCGCCGCGCGGCGCAACGGCGGCTGGCTGATACTGCTGTTTGTCGTGAGCCTGGCGGTTTTCACCGCTCGCACGGCACTGGGTGCAGCCGGGTTCAACGAAACGAAATACGCGGCGGCGCTGGGCCTGATGTTGCTGCCGTTCGCCGGGTTGGGCGCGGCGACGGTTCTGGCGAAGCTGGCCGCCGACCAGCGCCCGCTCGGGGCCGCGGCGGTGGCCCTGGCCTGCGGCGCGATCTCGCTGTTCCAGATCGCCGGCGACAACGCCCGCTTTCGCGCCGATCCGGATTTGCGGGCCGTCGCCGCGTGGCTGGCCGAAAATCGCGGCGATCGCGCCGTCGTCATCGGCACCCGCGACCAGGGCTTCCTGTTTCTCGTCGGCCGCATTCCGCCGCAAGCCCGGCTGCTCGCCTCGACCGACGATCAGACCGGCCGCATCGACCTGAACGAGCTGCAAAAAGCCCTGCGCGCGCCCGGCGAAAAATTGCTGGTCTACGACACCATTCCCGACGGGATGGATTTTTTCCCGGTGCTGAAGCTGCCGCCGGGCGGCGAGGCGGACGCGCTGGGCGGCCATTTCACCCCCTTGCGGCAACAAGGCCCCTACACCATTTACGCGGTCCGCGAGTTGCCGTAAAAAAAAGCAGAACATTCATCGCGAAGTGTTGTCTAATCGTCACGGAACCACCTGCTGCGGGAGGACTTCATGCGCGCCAAGGCTCTGCGAATATTACTCGTCGTCGCGTTGCTCGGGCTGTTGTTGGCTTGCGGCAAGGCTTCCTTCAAAGCCGCCGAACCGGAAATGACGAAAGCGGCGACGCTCGTCGCCGATAAAATGGCCGAGGAGCAGAACGTGGCGGGCGCTCCGCCGGCGCCGGCCGCCGCGACGGTCGACGGCGACAATCCCGCGCCGAACGCCGAAAACCTGGCGACCAGGGGGCGCAAGCTGATCCGCGAGGGCGACGTGCAGTTGCAGGTGAAGGACGTCGAGACCTCCCGGACCAAGCTCGAGGAAATGACGGCCGCCGCCGGCGGTTTCGTCGCGGGGGTCAAGCATTCGCGCGTCGCCGGCGTGCAATCGCTGGAAATCACCCTGCGCCTGCCGACCGGCGGGTTCGTCGCGTTCGTCAAAAGCCTGGCGGTGCTGGGCACCGTCGAGTCCGAGAACGTCACGGTGACGGACGTGACCGATCAGTGGGTCGATCTGAACCGCCGCATCGAAACCAACGAGAAACTGGCGTCGCGCCTCGAGGAATTGATTCAGAACAAGAGCTACCAGTTCAAGGATCTGCTCGACGTCGAGCGCGAACTGGCGCGGCTGCGCCTGGATATCGAACGCCTGCAAGGCACCCTGCGTGGCCTGGACGACCGCATCGCGCTTTCGACGCTGCACCTCACCCTGCGGCAGGAAATCGTGCAGAAGATCGTGCCGCCCGACAGCGTCTTCGCGCCGCTGCTCAACGCGCTGGAAAACGCCGGCCCGAACTTCCAGAACAGCCTGCGCGCGATGATGCGCGCCGCCGGCGGCCTGATCACCCTGGTCATGGTGCTGCTCCCCTGGCTGATCCTGGCGCTGCTCTTCTTCGGCGTGCTGTGGCTGATCGTCAAACGGCAAAAACGGAAGCAGGGGAAATAGACACAGAGAACAATTTCGAATTTGGAATTTCGAATTGGGAATTGGGAATGCGGAGTGCGCCCGAGCGCCCGAGCCGCCCCGGTCCGGTTACGGAAAATTAATGGTCGTCTTTCCGTGCGCCGGCCGGAATCCACGTATCTGCTTACCTTGGTGCTTCATGCCGTAGGCATGATTGAATCTAGCCCAGCGTTTCAACGCTGGGTTTCGGTTCGCGCCATTTTTCTTCGTGCCGTAGGTACGTCCGCATGATCTCCCACATTTTTCGTTGTGAACCGTGCTTCGAGGCACGTCCCTAATGGGACGAAACAATCCGCGGCATTCATACCCAGCGTTGAAACGCTGGGCTAGGTTCAATCGTCCCTGACGGGACGTTAGGAAATTATAAAAACCCTCGCCGTCTTTTCGTGCGAAAGCCGGAATCCACAACGTCATGCCGACGCCCACCAACCCGTCATGCCGAACTTGTTTCGGCATTTGAGCTTCAGACCCTGAAACAAGTTCAGGGTGACGGATTGGTATTGTTCAGGGTGACGATTGGTGTCCGCTCGGCATGGCCATCGATCCGGACGGATCGAAGACCATGGCACCCCGGATTGAATCGCACCCATCGAGTCGGCCAAGGGCTCTCGTCGCGGCAAAAAATCACTTATCCGCATACGGCGGCGGCAGGACGGGCGGCTTGGTTGGTTTGTCCTGGACGCGTTGGATTTCGATTTCGCTGACCAGCAGGCTGGGCGCGATGACGCTGACCGGCACGAAGCCCGATTCGGCGCCGCAGTAGCCGTTGAAGAGCCCCGGATCGTCGCCCGCGGCTTCAACCTTGCCGATCGACAGCAGCGGGGTGCCGACGAGTTCCGCGCCGCGCACCAGTTCTTCCCGGCCCGTTTGCGCGTCGACCCGGTACAGCAGAACCGGCCGGTTGGCGAACGCCTGGAAGTTGAACTGGTCGGTCGCCGTCTCGCCGCCCATGCCCTGCCGCAGCCAGAGGCCGTAGGGCTTGCCCTTCCGGCGGGCCAGTTCCAGCAGTTTGTCCTTCAGTTGGGCGACGGGCACGGTGTCGTGGGCCTCAATGATCAGGTTGCTCATGCGGCTCATCGGGGCGTGCAGCGGATCGGCGCGGCCGTGGCCGTTGCTGTGATCGGCCTGGCGGATCGGCCGGCGCGAACGCAGGAAATCGCGGAGCACGCCGCGCTCCACCAGGGTCACGCGCTGGGCGGGAACGCCTTCCTGATCGAAATCGTAATAGCCGTTGAGGTCGGCGGCGCCGAACCGGCGGAGCGTCGGGTCGTCGATGACGCTGAGGAACTCCGGTAGGATTTTCCTGCCGACTTTTTCCTTGAAGGTCTGTCCCTCGTCGACGCCGCGCGTCCGGTCGCCTTCCAGCCGGTGGCCGATGGCCTCGTGGAAGAAGATGCCGCTGACGGTCGGGTCGAGGATCGCGGGGCCGTCGTAGGGATCGAGAACCGGCGCGGCGCGCAACGCGACGAGCTGCTCGGCCATCGCGCGCACCGCGGCGATAATTTCCTGTTTGGTCGGCAATCCCGCCTCGCTGCGGGCATAGCGCGAATAGTAGTCGGTCACCGTCAGGCCGTCGTCGGTGAGGGCGCGCGCCTGGGCGTAAAACATGAAATAGAAGGACGGCACGCGCAATTCGGTGCCTTCGCTGTTGAGCAGGTATTCCACGCCGGAGTGCGTTTGCAGCATGGCCTGCGAATCGAGCAGCGCCGGGTACTTCTTCAACTCGGCGCTGGCCTCGCGCAGCACTTCCTTCCAGAATTTTTTATCGAGTTTGACCGGCTGATCGGGGGCGGAATGCCGGACGGGTTTTTCGCGAGTGAAGTCGTGCAGTTCGCCGTCGGGATTTTCGCGGTAGACGGCGCGGGCGCGCTTGTTCAGGTAGGCGGCCGACGCGTTCTTGAAACGCAGATCCGTCAAGCGCCACAACTGCGTGCGGATCGCGTCGGTGTCGTCCTCGATCGGCAGGTCGATGTAATCGAGGTAATTGAAGGTATCCTGGTCGGGATCGAACGAGTCGAATTCCGACCGGTCGGAGGTGTTGTCCAGCGCGTAATCGCCGACGCGCACCTCGACGTAGGCCTTGCGTTCCCGCCCGCCGCTTTCGCTGAGTTCGGCGCCGAGGATCGCGTCGGCGCGGTAGTTGTCGTTTTCGACCAGCCGGTAGGCGACGAAATAGGGCTTGGCGTAATCGGGCAGCGACAGCCGCGCCATCGTCCGTTCGAGCTCGGCGCGCATCGCCGCGAGCAATTGGTTCTGCCCGGCCGGCGCCGCCGCCCGCGTTCCCGACCACAGAACGGCGGCCAGCGCCGCCAGCGCGATTCCCATCCAGACACGTCGCATGCTTGCCTCCCGCGGTGCGCGGCTGTTTCGGCCACGATAGCGAAGCGGCCGGCGCTTGTCGACACGCGGGCGCCGTGCGCCGGTTTGACGCGGTGCGGCATCCCACCTATATTAACCGTTGAAATCGCCAAGAGGTGAACGATGAAGCGCGATCTGAAGCGGATGTCTCAATCTCCCCTCGACGTTCTGTTTATCGGCGGTGGTATCACGGGGGCGGCGGCGGTGTACGACGCGGCCCAGCGCGGGCTGCGGGCCGCGCTGGTCGAAAAGCACGATTTCGGCTGGGCGACCAGCGCCGCGACGAGCAAGCTGGTGCACGGCGGCCTGCGCTACCTGAAAAATCTCGAGTTCGGGCTGGTGCGCGAAAGCCTGCGCGAGCGCCGCATCCTCGAACTGATCGCCCCGCACCTGGTGTATCCGCTGCCGTTCCTGGTGCCGACCTACCGCGGCACTTCCAACAATCTGCCGATGATCGGCGCCGGCATGTTGCTCTACGAACTGCTCAGCTACGACAAGGCCCGCCTCGCCGACCACGAGCGCCAGGTGCCGTCGTTCCGCCTGCTGTCGAAGAAAACCGTGCTGGCCGAGGAGCCGGGGGTCGATCCGACCGGCCTGTCGGGCGGCGCGATCTACTACGATTGCCAGATGCACAGCCCCGACCGGCTGACGCTCGAATTCGTGCTGGCCGCCGCCGGCCTGGGCGCGCAGATCGCCAACTACGCCCAGGTCGATTCGCTGCTCAAGGAAAACGACCGCGTCGTCGGCGCCCGGGTCCGCGACGTGCTGTCCGGCGAAACGTGCGAAGTGCGCGCCCCGATCGTCGTCAACGTCGCCGGCCCTTGGGCCGATTTCGTCTCCGAAATGGCGCTGGGCGGCGAAAAGAAAAGCCTCATCCGCAGCCAGGGCATCCACCTGATTTTCCGGCCGGTGATCAAAAACCACGCCGTGGTGCTGCGGACGCGCGGCGGCCGCCACTTCTTCCTCATCCCCTGGCGCGGCCTGACGCTGGCCGGCACCACCGACACCCGCTTCGAGGGCCATCCCGACGAATACCGCGTCAGCCGCGCGGCGGTCGACGACTTCATCCGCGAGATCAACGAGGTCTTCCCCTCGGCGCAATTGAAGTTCGAAGACATTTGCTGGACCTACGGCGGCCTGCGGCCGATCGTCGAGGATGAGACCGACGTCGAGGTCGAGGTTTACAAGGCCAGCCGCAAATACGAGATCTACGACCACGCGCGCGAGGACAAGCTCGAGGGCTTCGTCACGGTCATTGGCGGCAAATACACGACCAGCCGCCGCCTGGCCGAAACCCTGCTGGACCTGGTGGAAAAGAAACTCGGCCGCGCCGTGACGCCGTGCCGCACCGCGCGCGCCCCCCTGCCCGGCGGTGATTTCGGCCGTTGGCGCGATTTCCTGACCGAAGGCGCCCGCCGCCATCCCGAGATCGGCGCCGACATGCTGCAACAACTCAGTCTGGACTACGGCGCCCGCCGCGAAAACGTGCTCGCCCGCCTGGCCGACGAACGCCTGGCGAAGCGGCTCGACGAGCGGCATCCGATTCCGGCCGCGGCGGCGGTGGAAGCGGTGGAAACCGAGATGGCGCAGACGCTGCAGGACATCGTCTGGCGGCGGACCGGGCTGGGCACCACCGGCCAGCTCGACGAGGCGGCGCTGGCCGCGGTTGCATCCCTGGCCGGAGAGCGATTAGGTTGGGATGCGGCGCGGCGGCAGCGGGAAATCGATTCGGTGCAGGAACGCCTCGCGACGCATAACATCGCCGGCTGAACCGCTCGCCCGGCGGCGTTTATCTCAAGGTGGACCGTCGATCCCATGAGCCGAAAAGCCGATCGGGTGCCTTTCAGAGATAACGCGACCGCCGTGACAGGCAAGCCCCGGCCGCGCCGAGGCACCTTCTTTTTTTGCCTCGCCGCCGTGGTGCCGTTGCTGGGAATGACGGAACAGCTCGCGTCAGGCGAACGACAAATCCTTTTTTTCCGCGACTATTTTTTCGGCCTGCTGTGGATGACCGGCCTGATGCCGTTGTCCATGGCGTTCAACGACCCGCGCCGCTTGTTGAAAGCCGGCGCGGTTTTGTTGGTCGTCGCCCTGGTGGTCAGCCTTTGGCGCGCCCGGCGGTTCAACGCCGAATGGTGGGTTTCCGGTACTTTGACCGGAATGCTCTGGCTGCCGGTCGTTCTCCTGGCCTGGCTCGGCTACGCGTTCTGGTTTCTGTTCGCCGCCTGCGATCCACCGTTGGGCGCGGTCGGAGGCCTCCTTTTACTGGCCGGTTACTTCCTGACGCGCCGCCGAACTGGCTGGTGGCGGCGTCACGTCTGGCTCTGGCCGGCGTTCGTCGGACCGCTGGCGTTTCTCGCGCTCAATCTGGCCGACCACTACCGGGCGGAACCGGTGCCGCAAACCCGCCTTTCGCCGACGGCCGCCTACGAAGCCCAGCGGCGGAGTGGCACGGACTACATCGCCGACGCGGCCGCCGGCAAGGTGCTGATCGGGCAGGACGGCGATTATCGCCCCGTGCCGGGCACGAGCGGCACGCAGACGATGTTGCTGAGCGGGAGCGGTGACTTTTTCACCAACTATTGGCGGCAAGGCGCGCAAACGCTTGTCCGCCTGACCGCGGACGGGACCGAGACGATCGACCTTCCCGGCTGTGAAAAACCGCTGGGCATCGACCTGGACGAGGAACGCGGCTACCTGCTGGTCGCCTGCGAAACGTCCTGCACGATTCACCGGCTGGATTTGAATAGCGGCCGTCTGGGCAAGCCGCTTCCCGCGCCTTGCTACACCTACTACCTCAAGCTGGATCACCAACGGCAGCGCGCCTATGCCGCCGGTTATCTGATTCAGCCCGTCGTGATCGCCTTCGATCCGGCGACCATGACCGTGGTGAGCGAGCATCCGGCCGGCTTCATCAACGCGGGCCTGGAAATCGACGAGGCCGCCGGCCGGGTGTTCGTGGCCGACATCGGCGCGGCGAACATCCTGGTGTTCGACTCCGATTTGCGGTTGCTCGGCCGGATCGCCGCCGGCGTCGGGCCGCGCGATCTGGCGATCGACGCGAAGCGTGGCGTGCTGCTCGCCGGCAATTACTTTTCCGGCACGGTTGCGGTGATCGATCTGCAATCGCTGCGGGTCGTGCGCCGCCTGCGTATCGGCCGGTCCGGGCTGTTCCGGCGGCTGCGCGGCGTCAGCGTCGGCGACAATGGTTCCTGGCTGATCGCCGATCGCTCCGGCGTCTGGCGCGTCGATCCGGCGGACCGGCGCTGACTGGAAAAGGGACTTGTTGCCGCCGGTGCAGGCACGTTAAGATAGAGTTATCCGCTTGTCGGATGATGTGATTTTTCGTCGCTTACCACGAGGTCGGCCATGGAAGTGAAGGACGCCATCGCCAAGATCGAAGCCCGCATTCGCGAACTGAAGCGGGACTACGAACTGTTTTTCAAAGGCGATCTCCGCCGCGCGCCGCTCGCGGAACGGCATAAGCTGCAGGCGGCGATCGAGAAGCTGCAGCAGGTCCATATCACCAACACGCAAATCCGCTTCAAACTGCAAACGGTCGCCAGCCAGTTCTCCTCCTTCGCCCACTATTGGGACAGGATCATGGCCCAGATCGAAGCCGGAACCTACGCCCCCGACCGCTTCAAGGCCGACATGCGCGTCGGCAAACTCAGCGAGGTGCGCGAGGCCGCACAGCAAAGCGCCGTCGAGGAAAGCCGGGAGGCCAACCGCCAGCCGGCCCCGCCGGCGCCGCCGAAAGAAGCCGACGGCATCAAGGAACTCTACCGGCAGTTCGTCGAATCGCGCCGCCGCACCGGCGAGGGTGCCGACGTCAACTTCGAGGCCTTCGAACGATCCATCGAAAAGCAGCGGCCGGCGCTGGAAGCCAAGTTCGGCGGCAAGGTGCAATTCAAGGTGGTGGTCGAAGAGGGCAAGGCGAAAATCAAAGGCTTCACCGACTAGCCGGCAACCCCGCCACCGCGGAGCGGCGCTTCGCCGAGGAACACCATGTCCGTCGTTTCCGAGTTGAATCCGCCCCTCGTTCCGCCCGCGGAAATCGCCGCGCGCACGGCTCGATTTCAGGCCCGCCTGAGTGCCCAGGGCCTGCCGCTCGCGGTGATCTCGCACCCGGTCGACCTCTATTACCTCACCGGCACGATGCCCGACGGCTGGCTCATCGTTCCCGCCGCCGGCCGGCCGGAGTTACTCGTCCGTAAAAGCCTGTCGCGCGCCCGAAGCGAATCGCCGCTGGACGACGTACGGCCGTTTCTGGGGATTCGCGGTCTGGCCGACGAGCTGCTGGTCCGGCTCGGCGACGGCGCGACGAACGTCGGCCTCGACCTGGACGTGCTGCCGGCCGCGACCTTTCTGCGGCTGCAGGCGCTGTTGCCCGCTTACCGCTGGATCGACAGCGGCCCGTTGATCCGCCAGATCCGCGCCGTGAAATCGGCGTGGGAGGTGGAGCGCCATCGCCGGGCGGCGCGGCAGTATCTCGCCACATTTCAGGCGATCCGCGACAATTTGCGGGAAGGAACGACCGAACTCGAGCTGTCCTCGCTGGCCGAGGCGGCGATGCGGCGTGAGGGCCACCAGGGGCTGGTGCGGTTTCGCCGGTCGGGAATGGAATTGTGGTTCTGTCTCGTCGGCACGGGTTTGGGCCCGTCGTATCCGACGGCGTTCGACGGTCCGGTGGGCAGCGACGGCCTGCATCCGGCCTCGGGCCCCGTGGCCGGCCGGCGGCCGATCCGGCGCGGGGTGCCGGTCATGGCCGACATCGTCGGCAATCACGAGGGCTACCACGCCGACATCGCTCGCTTGTTCTGCCTCGGCGAGCCGCCCGACGAATTGAAGCGCGCCCACGATTTTTGCCGTACGGCGCTGCGCCGCATCGAAAACCTGATGCGGCCGGGAACGCCGTGCGACGAAATCCATCGGGAGATCAGCGCCTGGGCGAAAGCGCAGGGCGAACCGGAAGGCTTCATGGGTTACGGCGAAAACCGCGTCAAGTTTTTCGGCCACGGCATCGGCCTGGAATTGGACGAGTACCCGATTATCGCCGGCGGCTTCACGCTCGCACTGGAGCCCGGCATGGTGTTGGCGGTCGAGCCCAAGGCCTTTTACCCCGAACTCGGCCCCGCCGGCCTGGAAATGTGCTACGTCATCACCGAGCAGGGCCCCGAACCGCTGCTGGACTACCCCGAAGAAATTCAACTCGTGCCGTAAAACGAGGGATCGCGAAGCGCGGGAAAAAGGTGTGCTTTTTAACCGCGAATACACGCGAATGAACGCGAATAAGACAGGATTACCGGATTAAATTTCGGCACACCATCCACAGTCCGTTTTCCTTTTCGTATTCGGGCATGACCGCGCCATTTTTGGCGAGGGCGGTTAAAAACCAAGGGCGCCCCGAAAGAGGCGCCCTGGCAAACCATCAGGCGAGCGGATCAGCAGCCGCAGCCGCCACTGTCGTCGTCATCGTCGTCGTCGGCCGCGTCGTCGTCGTCATCGACGGGCGAAGCGTCGTCGTCGTCGGCCGGTGAGGCGTCATCGTCGTCCGGCGTGTTGTCGTCGTCGTCGGTATCCGGCGAATAGACCAGGCCGCTGTAAACGTAGCTGACGTCCTGCGGGCCCTGAGCGACGTCGTTGCCTTTGATGTGCACTTCGTAGTCGCCGGACGGCGCGTTGGCGATATAAACCTGTTCGGTGTTGTTCAGGTGGTCGGCGCCTTTGCCGGCGGGTTGGGCCGGGGCGGTCGGATCGAGCAGCCACGGATCGTATTGCGTTCCGTTCGGGCCGATGATCACCAGATCCAGGTCGTTCACCAGGTTGCCCTTGGCCTGGTAGGCGCCCGGCGGATCGGTCCAGACGATGGTCACTTTCACCGGGCCGGCGCCGGATTTCTTGAATTTGGCGACGAAGTCGTCGCCCTGCTCCACCGTGACCGTGTCGAAGGTGCCGGCGTGGATCAGGTCGAGCAGCGGCGGAATGCGCAGACCGCCGTAGCCGTAAGTGTAGTCGGGCCCCGGATTACCCAGGTCCACCGCGCTGTGGATGATGAAGCCCTTCATCAAGGCCGGGGGTGGATCGTCGCCGCCGATTTCCTTGTCCCAGTATTCCAGCGCCAGGGCGGTCGCGCCGGTGACGACCGGCGAGGCCTGGCTGGTGCCGCTCATGTCCATGTACATCGGCGTGCCGAACAGGGTGGCGCAGCTATGCGTGCCGATCATCGTCAGGCCCTGGTCTTTCTCGTGGCCCGGGGCGGCGATGTCGGGGCGCAGGCGGCCGTCGTCGGTCGGGCCGCGGCTCGAGAAGAAAGCGATTTCTTCGTCGAGCACGCTGGTCGCGCCGACCGAAATGGTGTTTTTCGCCGGCGAGGGCGGCGGGATCGTGTAGAAAGTGCCGGGGCAGCCGGAGGTCACTTCGTTGCCGGCGGCCCAGACGATGATCAGCGGCCGCGACCATTTGCCGCCGACCAGCTCGTCGATCAGCGCCGAGGTCATCGTGTAATCGCCCATCCAGGCGCATTTGGTGATCGGCTGGTTGGCGCCGAGGTTGGCGCCGATCGAATTGTTGGCGGTGCGCACGCCGTATTGCTCGATGGCCTTTTTGTAGGAAAGGTCGATGTCGCCGTTGTTTTGCACGAAGGGGAAGTTGCCGGGCAGCGCCGACGCGGTGATGTCCATCGAGACGATCGAAGCGCCCGGAGCCATGCCCGCGTAAGTGCCGTCGCTCATCGCGCCGTTGCCGGCCACGGTGCAGGAGACATGGTTGGCGTGGCCGGTGATGTCGGGCATGCCGGTCTGGCCCTGGGTGTAGCGGCCCTTCAGATCGGGGTGGATCGCGTCGCCGTCGGTCGTGGCCGGCACGATGCCGCCGTCGAAGATCAGCACCGGGACGCCGTCGCCGTTGACGCTGTAGGGCGGCTCGTGAACCGCGTTGGCGCGAACCAGGGCCCGGACCTTGTTGTTGCGGGGTTCCCAGGCCGGTTCGGGAATCGACACGTACTGCACGCCGTCCAGGTCGGCGAGTTGCCAGGCGTCCTCGGGCGCCGCGACCGTCACGTAGGCCAGGTCGATCGAATCGGCCATGGTGACGATTTCCGCGCCCGCCGAACGCAACAGTTCGGGCCGTTCCTTGACCGGAACGTCGGCGAAGAATTTCGCGACCAGCAGAACCTCGCCGGCGCCGACGTACGCGTATTCGTCGATGTCGCCGGCGACCAGGCGGGGCTGCATTTTATCTTCCGCTTCCAGCGGCGCGACCAGCCGGAAGGGCGAAAGCGCCTTGTTCGCGCCATAGCGGCGCGGTTCGATGTAGGCCAGGTAAGCGTGTTGCGGAATCGCGGCCAACAACCGGACACCCTGCGCGGCCAGGGCGTCGCGCTGCGCTGCGGTGGGCGTCTGGGCCAGTTGCACCAGGGCGTGCCGCCCGGACAACTCCGCCAGCGCCGACCAGGGCAGATCCGCGTCGCCGCCCGCGATCGTGCGGCTCTTCAACAGGACCGGCGCCCCCCAGGCGGTGGCGGCGCTCAGCAGGGCGGATAACAACAGAACGGTCAACAGCTTCTTCATCGCTTGTTCCCTCCGGACGACTTGATCGGCCATTGTAGAAAGGGTCTAAAAACAAGGCAATCCAGTCCGGATACAATTCGCCGCGGCCCGATTGCGGCCCCGAAAGCCGCGGTTTAAACTCCCCCTCGATTCAGCCACTGAGAGGAGAGAAAAATGCCGGATTGCAAGTGGCCCGCCTTCGAACCCTACAAAACGAAAATGGTCGAAAAAATCCCGATCACCACGCCCAGCCAGCGCCGCGCCGCGGCCGAGCGCGCCAATTACAACCTGTTCCGCCTTCGCGCCAACGAGGTGACGATCGACCTGCTCACCGACAGCGGCACCGCCGCGATGAGCGATCAGCAGTGGAGCCGGATGATGGTCGGCGACGAATCCTACGCCGGCGCCGAGAGTTTCCACCGGTTCCAGGATACGGTGCGCGGCATCACCGGCATGCAGGAAGTGCTGCCGACGCACCAGGGCCGGTCGGCGGAAAACCTGCTGTTCTCGGTGCTGGTCAAGCCGGGCGACCTCGTGCCCAACAACACCCACTTCGACACCACCGAGGCCAACGTAGCCGCCAAGGGGGCCAATCCGGTCAACGAACCCTGCAGCCAAGCGTTCGACATCTACCTCGACAAGCCCTTCAAGGGGAATATGGATGTCGCCGGCCTGGAAAAGATCCTCGCCGAAAATCCCGGTAAAGTGCCGCTGGTGATCATGACGGTCACCAACAACAGCGCCGGCGGCCAGCCGGTCAGCATGGCCAATATCCGCGAAACCAGCGAAGTGTGCCGCAAATACAAGGTGCCGTTCTTCCTCGATTGCGCCCGCTACGCCGAAAACTGCTGGTTCATCAAACACCGCGAAAAGGGCTACGAACGCAAATCGATCGAGGACATCGCCCACGAAATGTTCGGCTACGCCGACGGCGCGCTGATGAGCGCCAAGAAAGACGCCTACGTCAACATCGGCGGCTTTCTGGCGATGCGCGATCCCGAAACCAAGGCCCGCGTGACCGAACAGATGGTCGTCATCGAGGGGTTCGTCACTTACGGCGGCCTGGCCGGGCGCGACCTGGAAGCGATTGCCCAGGGCCTGCGCGAGGGGTTGGACGAGGACAACCTCACGGCCCGCATCCGGCAGGTGGCGTTTCTGCACCGGCGGCTGACCGAATTGGGCGTGCCGGCGCTGACCCCGCCGGGCGGCCACGGCGTTTACCTCGACGCGTTGAAGATTCTGCCGCACATTCCGCAAAAACATTTTCCCGGCCAGGCGCTGAGCGTGGCCCTCTACCTGGAAGGCGGCGTGCGCGCGGTGGAGATCGGTTCGGTGATGTTCGCCCACCCCGATCCGCAAACCGGCGAAATGGTCTTCCCGAAACTGGAAATGGTGCGGCTGGCGATTCCGCGCCGCGTTTACAGCGACAACCACATGGAACACGTCGCCCAGTCCTGCGCCGCGGTGATGGCCCACACGACGAAAATCCGCGGGATGCGCTTCACCTACGAGCCGCCGCGGCTGAAGCACTTCCTCGCCCATTTCGATTGGGTGTAAACGAGAAGAACGACCCGAAACGCCGCCGGATCCGGCGGCGGCGAGGGTTAAGGCATACTCGGCACGATTTGCGGCCGGTTGGGAAAAAGCACTTTATGATATATTTATCTTTGGATACAAAAAAGTACTTGTGTGCCGGCGTGACGGGTGTTATAGATATTTGTTGTCAACGTAAGGATGGGCAAAGAGCGCGGAGCGACGGAACCGATCGGACGGCGGCTCGCGGCGCGGGCCGCTTTGGGAGGGCAGCGCGATGAAGGCGCGTCAGGCAGGATGGCTGATTCTCTTTTTTCTGCTTTCGATGCTTCTGCTTACCGGCTGCGGCGGCTCGTCCGGGAACGACGCGAGCGACAACGTTTCGGACGACGATGACGACGACAATGACGATAACGACAATGACGATAACGACAACGATAACGATAACGAAAATGACGACGACAACGATGACAATAACGACGACGATGATGACGACACGACACTGCCGCCGTTGGATTTCCCCGCCTTTGTGAACGATGGACATCTTTACGGTGTCGCTTGTTACATTAACTCATTTTTAATGAAAACCAATGGCTGGGAATCCATCGAAGCCCCGACAGCGTTTAATGACTGTAAAATGGTCGATTCGACGAGCGCGGTCTTTTCCCTTGCGGCTGTCGGCAACAGTCAGGTTTATCTATATTTTGACAGCGAATGGATGGATTTGAACTTTGCAGGACAGTTAGTCGAATATGCGATGCATCCGTTTGTTTTTTTCGATCGTGAAAACGGCTTTGCCGCTCATTATCGTTATACCTCGGGGATCTGGCAAAACTTCCCCGAGCTCGCGCGCGCGGATCCAATTGCGCCGAACGACGCGTTGCATACCGACAACGACCTTAGTTGTCTGTATCATTGGGACGGCTCGACCAGTCAGCAAATAACCTGCTTGACGGACCATCCGATCAACCAAGGTGTACCGCCAGAGGATATGCTGACGCTGCTGGCAATAAAGTATTTAGCCCTGGATGACATATGGATTGCGATGAACAATCAATTGTTATGGGCGCCGGTCTACTTCTCTCACTGGAACGGCACCGAATGGGACCAGACAATAGAAGTATTCAAATCGGCGGCGAACCTGGAGGAAATATATTTTCACTGGGAATTCCTTTCCGAAAGTGACGGTTGGGCGCTCACCAATGCTTCGGACGGGGAATGCGGCGAATATGCAGTGCTGATGAAATATCACGAAGGGGATTGGGAACAGATTGTCAAAGAGCAACCGACCGCCCATTACCTTGAGCCAGCTTGTAAACCAACTTTAGCGGAAGATATGTGTAATATTTTTAGCGTAGCGGCTGAGGAGGAAGTATGGATGCGTTGCGAGCGTCATTGGCGAAACTATCATGAGGATGTACCGTCGGAGCATCGGGATCCGTATTTTCTTCAATTTCGGGAAGGATACTTCAATTTTTGGAGTATGCATCCTTTCGAAAACGGGATTGTCGCAATGGATGTTAAAGCCAATCCATGACCTGCTCCCGATTTTTGTACCAGTCATGCTGATGGGGGGATAATCATTTTCCTTTGATCGGCATCAAGTTAGATTATAGAAAGACACAATCAGCAAGGCGGAGAAGAATAGTCCTTTCAGCCTCTTTTTTTTAAGGCAGCAGCCGGTCGGCCAGTTTTTTCCAGTCGGCGAAGGAACGCTCGTTCCATTCGCGGGGGAAATCGAGCCAGTGGCGGTGGACCAGCAGGGTCTTCGGGCCGCTGGCGAGGAAGCGCAGGCCGGTGAGCGGCGCCTTGCGCATGCCCCACAGCCTTTGCGGCAACGTCGCCGGGCTGATCGACAGCGGCTCGGCGGTCAGGGTGTGGGCCATGTCTTCCGGCTGCATGATGCCGTAGCGCATCAGCGGCTCGATGTCGCGCTCCGGGTCGAAGGTTTGCAGAAAGCGGCGGTTGGCGTCGTAAGTGGCCAGCACCGCGCCGCGCCCGCGTTGATAGGCAGCCAGCCACGGCCAGAGATTTGCGGTCGTGGCGGCACCGCCGTCGCGCAGGATTTCGGCGGCGTGCCGGGCCAGCGAGTGCCCGGCCAGCATGCCCGAGGCGATGCCGCTGGCATGCGACGGAATGACCATGCTGGCCGCTTCGCCGATCGCCGCGAACCCGTCGGCCACCAGCCGCGCGCCGGCGCGATGAATGCGGATCGGGTTGCCGCCGCGAAACACCTCGTCGGTCAGGAACCCCAACCGGTCCGCCAGTTGATCCAATACCTCGTCGTTGCTCGGCGGCGTGTACGGTTCCTGAATGCCGCTGAGCAGAAACGCGACCCCGCGTTCGACCGAAACGAAATAGCCCAGCGTACTGTAGGCGCCCTGCGTGCCGATCTGGTGGTGCGAATAGCCGTCGAAGAACCGGCCCTGCGCCGCCGCGGCCGCCGCGCGCTCGCGATCGAGGCGATACAGGCGGCTTTGCGCCAGCACGTGATCCTCCGGCCGGTCGACGAAATCCAGGCCCAGCCGTTCGGGCAGGCGGGAGAGCAGCGCCGCCGCGTGGCCGGTCGCGTCCACCACCAGCCGGGCGCGGATTTCGCGTTCGCGGCCGCGCCGATCGCGCAAGACGACACCGGCGACGCGGTCGCCCTCGACCAGCGGCGCGGCCGTCTGTTCGAACAACATTTCCACGCCGGCGGCCTTCGCATAACCGAGAAAGCGCCGCAGGACGCGGCGGAGTTGAAAGGAATGCAGCGGATGCCCCATGACCACCAGCGCTGGAAAACCAGCCGGGGTCAGCAGGTAGGAGCCTTTTTGCACGAAAATGAGTTCGTCGTCGCTCGGCGCGGGCACGTCGCAACGGGCGAACACGCCGCACTCAACCTCGACCAGACAGGTATGGCCGGTGTCGACCTCCGCCCTGGCCTCGATTAACAGAACGCGCAGGCCGGCCCGGGCGGCGGACAGGGCACCGATCACGCCGGCGGGTCCGGCGCCGGCGATCAACACGTCGTAAGGAGCGGGAACGCGAGCCATGGCACCTCCGAAGGAACGCGTGGAGCGGATTAAATAACACGATGCGTCAAAAAGGGGTAGGCCATTCGCCGGCCCGGTGGTCAAGGGTTCTTCCCGCGCCGGCGCCAGCCGACATTTCTTCTTTATCGTCTCCCTCTTCCGTGTAAAATGAAAAACCGCCGGCGCCGGATGGCCGCCGGCGAGGAGAAGCGATCATGCGCGAAAGAAAAATATTGTCGGTGCTGTTGCCGGTCCTGCTTTTTACTTTCGGCTTCTGCCTGCTGGCCTGCGACGACACGGCCGATTCCGCAGCCGATTCGAAACCGATTTCGGACGACGACGACAATGATGACAATGATAACAACGACAACGACGACAACGACGACAACGATAACGATGACAACGACGACACCACGCCGCTGCCGCCGCCGACCGTCAAAACGCTGAGCTGGATCACCGTGAAGGACAGGCGGCTGGTCGACGAGTACGGCCGGCACTGGCTGCCGAACGGTATCAACGCCCGCGTCGCGGGCTTGTTCGACGGCAACGATTATTGGAGCCAGGCGGTCGCCGAATACACCGATTGGGACGCGGCGGCGATGGTCCGCGACGGTTACAGTCTCTTTCGCCTGCCGATCAACTGGAGCGGCATCGAGCCGATCGAGGGCGAAATCGACGAGGCGTATCTGCAAAAAATCGACCAGGTGGTGGCCTGGGCGGGCGACGCCGGCCTGTACGTGCTGATCGACTTTCACCAGGACAAATACTCGAAGTACATCGGCGATGACGGCGCACCGCTGTGGGCGCACTACCCGCCCTACGTGCCGGGCGACGACAAGGTCGATATCTCGTGGCGGCTGGCGCTGGCGGTGTTCGCGTTTTTCACCGATTACCAGAACCTGCAGGAACGTTGGCTGCCCGCGTGGCAGGTGGTCGTCGCCCGCTACGCCGCGCTGCCGCAGGTGATCGGCTTCGAGCCCTACAACGAGCCGGAATCGATTTTGCCCGACTGGCTCTACGAATTTTATTACAAGGCGGCCAGCGGCCTGCGCGCTATCGACACCCGGCACACGCTCTGGCTGGAACCCGATGTGTTGCGCAACAACCTGCTGTGGGCGCCGCTGCGCCGCGAACCGTTTCCCGACGACAACCTCGTCTACGAACCGCACCTGTACCCGAATTTCATCGGCATGAATTACGAAACCGTCGACGAATGGCTCGAAGCCATCACCCCGACCTACGACCGGGCGCTCACCGAAGCCGCGTCGTGGGGCAATGCCGCGACGGTCGTCGGCGAGTGGGGCACGCATCCGGGCGACGCGTACGCGCCGGCGTATTTCGCCGCGACGCGGCGGTTGGCTGACGAGCGCGGCATCGGCCTGGCGTTCTGGGTCTGGAAGGAAAAAAGCAGCGGCAACTGGGGCCTGTTCGATTACGATCCGGACACCGACACCTGGACCCAACGCACCGGCCCGGGCATGGACGAGCTGCTGCGGCCGACGATCCTGGCCGTGCCGGGTCGCCTGATCGCCCAGACCTGGGACGCGGAAACCGGCGAACTGACCGTCGAGTTCGCGGCCGCCGGCGGGGAGGGCCCGCCGCTCGTCTACTTGCCGGAAGGCGTTTTCCCGGACGGCTTCACCGCCGATTTAAACGGCGAAAGCCTTTCCCTGACGGTCGATGACGAAACCCGCCGCGCCCTGGTACCCTGGGATGGCCAGGCGGGGGAATTCACCCTGACGATCCGAGCGACGGACTGAGCCGGTCGAGACGCCGGCGGTTGACACGGTTTGGTTGGGGTGCTATACGTACGTACGGAATGTACGTACGTAAAGGAAAAATGCCGTGACGATCTCGGCGACCGAATTGCGAGCCAATCTGTACCGGTTGTTGGACCGCGTCGTTCAAACGGGCGAACCGATCGAAATCAACCGGGGTGGGAAGATCATTCGCCTCGTTTTGGAAAAGCCGGCGGATAAAATGAACCGGTTGGAACCGCGGACCGGCTACCTGCAGTGCGACCCGGATGAACTCGTGCATCTGGATTGGTCCGATCAATGGAAACCCTGATCCATCTCGATACGCATGTCGTGGCCTGGCTTTATAGCGGTGACCGGGCGAGGCTGCGGCCGGTCTGGCGAACGCTCGGCAAGTCGGAATTGGCGATCTCGCCGGCCGTGCTGCTGGAACTGCAATATCTCTATGAAATCGGCCGGGTCGCCGCGCCGGCGGAAACGGTCCGCCAGGATCTGGTCGAACGAATTGGGCTTTGTCTGGCCGCTACCGCTTTTCCGCAAGTCGTCGGGGAAGCGCTGCGGCAGTCATGGACCCGCGATCCGTTTGATCGTCTCATCGTCGCCCAGGCGATCGTTGAAAAACGCCGCCTGCTGACCGCCGACGAGAACATCCAAAAGCACTGTCACGCGGCATATTGGCGATAGTTCCGCCTGGCGAGCAAACCCTGGATTTTAAACCCGCACCGGATTGATTATCGCCTAGCGAACGGTTTAATTGAAGGAAAGCCATCGTTTGATCGATCGGTTAGGGCGATCGGCGGGAAAGGCCTGTTCATGGATTTGTGGGTCATTCTGTCGGAAATGCTGCTCTTGCTCGGCGCGGCCTTCGTATTGGGGGCGGCGGCCGAGCGCCTGCGGCAAAGCGCAATCATCGGTTACCTGCTGGCCGGTTCGCTGCTCGGACCGTTTCTGTTCAATACCGAAGCGGTGTCGGGCATCGCCGAACTGGGCGTGTCGCTGCTGCTGTTTTCGCTCGGCCTCGAGTTTTCGCTGCGGCGCCTGCGCAGCCTGGGGCCGGTGGCGTTCGGCGGCGGCGCGGTGCAGGTGGTGGGCACGTTGGCGGTATTCGCGGGCGTAGCGGCGCTGTTTCGTTCGGGACCGGAAGCGCTGGTGATCGGCGCCATGGCGGCCTTGAGTTCGACGGCCGTGGTGCTGCGGGTCATCGCCGACCGTGGCGAAACCGATTCGGTGCGCGGCCGCAACGCCCTGGGCATCTTGCTGCTTCAGGACATGGCGGTCGTGCCGCTGGTGTTGTTGGTCACCATGCTGGGCACGAGCGGCGGCGAAGCCGGCGTGATCCGGCAACTCGGGCAGGCCGTCGCGGCGGCGGTCGTCCTGGCGGTGGTTTTTTACCTGTTGTTCTATCACCTGGTGCCGCGACTGCTGTTCGCCGGCGAGATGCAGCGGACCCGCGAACTGGTGATTCTGCTGACGATCCTGGCGGCGCTCGGTTCGGCCTGGGGCGCGCACGCCCTGGGGCTCTCGCCGGCGCTCGGCGCTTTCATCGCCGGCATGTTGCTGGGCGAATCGCCTTTCGCCTCGCAGATGAACGCCGATATCGGCACCCTCAAAACCCTGTGCGTCACGCTGTTTTTCGCCTCCATCGGCATGCTCGCCAAACCCGCGTTTTTGTTCTGGCATCTGCCGTTGGTGCTCGCCGTCGTGGCGATCGTGCTCGCGCTCAAAACGCTGGCCGCCTACGGGGCGCTGCGCCTCTTCCGCCAAAGCCGCCTGATTTCGCTGGCCACCGCGATCTCGCTGGCGCAGATCGGCGAATTCTCGTTCGTCCTGGCGACCACGGCGCAGCGCGAGGGAATCCTGCAGGGCGAGCTGTTCGATCTGCTGGTGGCCGTGACGATCGTCACCCTGTTCATCACCCCCTACCTCGTGGCGTACGCCCGACCGCTGGCCGAACGGCTGCTGCGCCGCCGGGCGAACGCCGGCGAGACGGAAGCGGCGGCGGATCCCGACGTGGCGCGGGTGTTGATCGTCGGTTTCGGTCCCGCGGGCCAGAGCGTCGCCGCGGCTTTGCGAAAGCACGAGATCCGTCCGGCGATCGTCGATCAGAATCCGCGCACGGTGCTGGTGGCCCGCGAGCAGGGTCTGCCGGCGTTTCTCGGCGACGCCGGCCACGGCGACGTGTTGTTGCACGCGGGGGTGCGGCGCGCCGAGATCGTCGCGGTGACTGTGCCCAATCCGCAAACGTCGCGCCAGATCATCGAATCGGTGCGCGCCCTGGCCGGCCCGAAAAAGGTCGTGGCGCGCGCCCGGTATCACGTTCTGCGCTGGGAGCCGGAAATCGCCGGCGCGACGGTCGTGGTCGACGAGGAAGAGCAAGTCGGCCTGAAGCTGGCCGAGGAAGTCGAACGGCTTTTACCGGAAATGGAACCGCGCTCGCCGGAGGATTGACCCGCCGCGGCGGTTAGCCGGTACGGCGGCGCGGCGCCGGCGGCAGCGGCGTTTTGCGGGCGATTTTCCGCTTCGGTTTCCGGGGCGTTCCCAACCAGCCCTTGGTTTTGAAGTAATAAAGCATGCCGACGGCCACGGCGATCATGATCGCCATGGCGAACGGATAGCCGAAAAACCAATTAAGCTCCGGCATGTTCAGCGGCGAAACCGCGGTATTGAAATTCATGCCGTAAATGCCGGCGACGAACGACAACGGGATGAAGATCGTCGCGATCATCGTCAGCACCTTCATCACTTCGTTCATCTGGTGGCTGAGCGAGAAGAAATACAGGTCCATCAGACTCTGCGCGATGTCGCGGTAGGTATCGGTGAGTTCGACGATTTTCAGCGTGTGATCCTGGCAGTCGCGCAGGTGGTCTTGCGTTTCGGGCGTGATCAGTTCGTCTTTTTCCCGCAGCAGGGAGCGGATGGCCTCGTCCAGCGGGCGGACGGCCCGGCGCAGGGTGAGCAATTCCAGCTTGCGCCGGTGGATCTGGGTGTAAAAACCGACGCGCGCCTTGTCCAGCAGCTTGCCCTCGAGCCGTTGCAGCCGCTCGCCGTAGCCGTCGAGCACCGGGAAGTAGAAGTCGATGACCGTATCCAGCAGGCAGTAAGCCAGGAAATCAGGGCCGGATTTACGCGCCTTGCCGCGGCCGGCCCGCAACCGGTCGCGCACTTCGGCGGCGTGGGGCGAGGACCGTTCCTCGAAGGTCAGCAGAAAGTCGGCGCCGATGAAAAAGCTGAGCTGATGCGTTTCAACCCGGTGGGCGCTGGACAGCGCACGCGCGACGATGAATCGCCCCGTGTCGTATTCCTCGGCCTTGATCCGCTGCGCGGTGTGCAGCACGTCCTCGACCACGAGGTGGTGCAGATGGAACAGGTCGCCCAGTTGCTGGACCACGCGCAGGTTGTAGAGGCCGGTGACGTGAACCCAGGTCACCGGGTATTTCCCCAGGTAGTTGCCGATCAGCGCCGGATCGACGATCAGTTTTTCGACGAATTCGTCGGGGCCGTACGCGACCAGATGGATGGAAGTCGATAACGGGCTGCCGCGCATCGGCGGCGGCGGCGCGGGTTCGGAGTCCTCCTCGAACAATTCGGCTTCGGAGTCGAGATGTTCGAGATCGAGTTCATTCGGATTGGGTGGTTCGGTCATGTCGTTCACCCTCATTTTCCGACTGGGAATGGTTGAAGGTGTACTATGAAAGAACGGCCGGAAACAAGAAAAAAGGCCGCGGTGGATGAAAAAACCGGCTTTTTCGGCCGGGGCGGCTGTCGCGGCGCGGCGTTTTGCCTAAAATAGGCGCCGCAAACGGAGAAAACACGCGATGAACCGACTAGCGAATTCGGCCGGCGAACCGGCCCGTCATTGGTTGCTCGATCCGGAAGTTTTGTTTCTCAACCACGGTTCGTTCGGCGCCTGCCCGGCGGCGGTGCTGGACAGACAGCAGGAATTGCGCCGGTTGATGGAGCGCGAACCGCTGGTGTTTCTCGATCGCGAATACTACGGGCGGCTCGACGAAGCGCGCACGGCCCTGGCGGCCTTCGTCGGGGCGTCGCCCGCGAACCTGGCCTTCGTGCCCAACGCCACCGCCGGCGTCAACGCGGTGGTGCGCTCGTTGCGTTTTCGCCCCGGCGACGAACTGCTGGTGACCGACCAGGCCTACAACGCCTGCAAAAACGCCCTGCACTACGTCGCCCGGCGCGACGGCGCGACGGTCGTCGTGGCGCCGTTGCCGTTTCCGGTCGCCGGGCCCGCCGTCGTGCGCGACGCCGTGCTGGCGAAGGTGACCGGCCGCACCCGCCTGGCGCTGATCGATCACATCACCAGCCCGACCGCGATCATCCTGCCGGTGGCCGAACTGGTCGCCGAACTCGGCCGGCGCGGCGTCGATACGCTGGTCGACGGCGCTCACGCCCCCGGCATGGTGCCGCTGGCGCTCGAGGCGCTGGGCGCGGCCTATTACACCGGCAATTGTCACAAATGGCTCTGCGCGCCGAAGGGCGCGGCCTTTTTGCACGTCCGCGCCGACCGCCAACAAGACCTGCACCCGCTGACCATCAGCCACGGCTACAACGCGCCGGTCGGCGACGGCGAGCGTTTCCAGGTCGAATTCGCCTGGACCGGCACCTTCGACCCGACGCCCTATCTGTGCGTGCCCGAGGCGATCCGCTTCCTGGAACGCCTCGCGCCCGGCGGCTGGCCCGAAATCATGGAGCGCAATCATCGTCTGGCGGTGGCCGGCCGGCGGATTCTCACGGCGGCCCTGGGGATTCCCGCGCCCTGCCCCGAGGAGATGCTCGGCTCGATGGCCGCTTTGCCGTTGCCCGACAGCCCCGAGGAAATCAGCCCGGACTTCCGGCGCGTGCCGCCCTTGCAGGAAAAACTGTTCGCGCGCTACGGCATCGAGATTCCGATCATTCCGTGGCCGGCGCCGCCCCGCCGCCTGATCCGGCTTTCGGCGCAGCTCTACAATACCGAGGAGCAGTATCACCGGCTGGCCGCGGCGGTCGGCGAGTTGCTGTCCGCGGAAGCGCGTTGATTTGACTTTCCGTCGGCGCCGGCCGGATACTCGACCGGATTCGAAAGAAAGGGACCGCGAAATGGCGCCGGATCGAGGGCCGAGTGAAAAGCCGGCCGGAAAAAGCGACCGTCCGACCCTCGTGCTCGCCGGGTGGGTGACGCTGTTTCTGCTGCTGACGCTGGTCGGGGCGTGGCGCGTTTTGCCCACGCCGTTCTCGGGGCCGCATTCGGGCGTCTCGGCCCATTTTTGCGTCATGGCGCGGACCTTCGCCCACGACGGCCTCGCGGCGCGCGGTTTCGTGCCGCTCCAGAACAATCCGCCCTATGGCCGCGAGTTGGATCTCTCGACGCACTGGCCGCCGTTGTTCACGATTTTGTTGAGCCTGTTGTTTCAGGTGTTCGGCGCGACCGAACTGACGGCGCGCGGCTTCATGCTGCTGATTCTGCTGGGCAACGCGACGCTGATTTTTTTGTTGTTGCGCCGAGTCGACGGGACGCCGGCGGGCTTGCTCGGCGTACTGGCGTTTCTGGCCCAGCCGATCGTGATGATGTTCGGCCTGCTGGTGATCCACCTGCACCTGGCGATTTTTTTCACGCTGGCCGCCGGCTATTGCCTGCTGAACGTCGAGCGCGACGGTCGCCGGTGGGGCTTCGCGGCGGTCGGGCTGGCCTATCTGGCGGTCTGGACTTCCTGGGAGCCGCTGCTGTTTTTCTTTTGCCTGTGGCTCGCCGGTTGGTGGTTTCAGGGCAAGTCGCTGCGCCGCTGGGGGCTGGCTTGCTGCGCGGCCGCGCTGCTGGCGATCGCCTCGGTGTTCGCGTTGTATTTCGTCCAATATCCCGACCGTTTTCTCGAACTGACGCACGTCGTGCGCTTCCGCCTCGGCCTGCAGAGCAATTACGCGCCCGGGTGGGCCGACACGCAGCCGGCGACCGCCGCGGTGCTGTTCCGCTATTGGAAGTACCTGCTGCTGCTCGAGCCCTTGAGCCTGTTGGCGCTGGGCACGCTGATCGTCCTGGGCCTGCGGGCGCGGCGCGCCCTGGAGGGCAACCCGACGGCGATTCTGCTCGGCGGCTGGTTCGGGTTGTGGGCGGTTTGGTTCGGGCTGTTGCGCGGCCACGGCTATTTTCACGAGTACCAGCTCATCATCGCGCTGCCCGTTTTGTCGTTGGGCGCGGGCCTGGTCTTCGCCGCGCTGATGCGTCTGGCGCGGACCCGCTTCGCCGGCGAAACGGTGGGCGTGGTGGTGCCGCTGGTGGTGGCGCTGGTCGTGCCGTTTCTGCTGAGCCGCGAACTGGCGGTCGACACCGTCGTCAAGCTGCGCGTACCCGAAGCGGTCGATCCGCTGGTCACGCACGGGCGGCACATCCGCGCCGCGACGCCGGCCGACGCCGTGGTGCTCTCGCCCTACGGCAACATGTTGGTCGCCTTTTACGCGCAGCGGCACCAGATCCGCGACGTCAAGGACGATGACGCGCTGGACCGCGTCCTGGAGCGCGCGGACGCCTTGTTCGCCTCGACCGCGCCGGTCTATCTCGCGCTGCTGCCGTCGGATCTGCCGAAGTTTTCGCGCGCCCTGAGCCGCTATACCGTGGCGGCGATGGACCACGAACTGCTGTTGCTCGCGGTGCGCGACCGCCCGCCCCCCGCCATTTGAATTTCGTCGGTCAGCCGAGAATCGAAGCCGCGCGGCGCAGGATGATTTTCACCTGGCTGAACGACCGGATTTCGCCGAGCAGGCCGCGGATGATGCGCGGGCGCAGGTAGAAGCGCAGGTTGGCGCGGCGGATGCGCCGCTTCCAGTCGCGCAATTCCAGGCTGGGATGGGCGAAGGGAAATTCGTGGATGTACAGCCGATCGGTCGACAGATCGGCCAGCGCCCCTTTTTCGCGCAGTTCCTCGAAAACGCGGGTGCCGGGTAGGGGCAGGAAATTGAAAAAATTGGCCCGATCGATCGGCAGTTCCAGCGACAACCGCACCGTCGCCTCGATGTCGGCCGTCGTTTCGCCCGGATAGCCGACGATGAAAAAGCCGGTCAGGCGGATGCGGCTGTTTTCGCGGATCATCCGGGTTTGGCGGCGGATCGTGTCGGTATCCAGGTGCTTGTTCATCAGTCCGAGCACCCGGTCGCTGCCCGATTCGATCCCCAACGCCATCGAGTAACAGCCCGCGCTCTCCAGCAGGCGCACCAGCTCCGGCGTCATGGTGTCCAGCCGCACCCCGGAAGTCAGATTCAGCCAGTACCGCCGTCCCGCCGCTTGCAGGGAGTCGCACAGTTCGCGCAAGTAGTCGCCGTGCACGACCATCGCGCTGTCCTGGAGGTGAAATTCGCGGAAGCCGTAGCGGTCGGCCAGGTAATGCATTTCGGCGACGACTTGCGCCGCCGGCCGTCGCCGCACCCGCCGGCCGAACAGCCGTTCCGAGGCGCAGAAACGGCAGGCATGCGGACAGCCGCGACCGGTGATGATCGGCGCCACCCGGTCCTCGCGGGAAAAAATGCCGTTGGGCTGCAGGGGGTAGCGCTCCGGCCGCAACAGATCCCAGGCGGGCATCGCCGGCAGTTCCGCCGGATCGGGAAACCGGCGGGGATTGAGGCGGATCGTTTCGCCGTCGCGCCAGACGAGGTTTTCCAGCGTCGCGGCGGCGAACAGCGCCGGATCGTCCAGCAGCGCCGCGGCCAGGCGGGGCAAGGCGGCTTCGCCCTCCCCCAGGATGCCGGCGGTCAGTTCCGGAATCGCCGCCATCGTTTCGGCCGGCAAGGCGGTGAAATGCGGCCCGCCCATGATCAGCGGTCGCGCCGGCCGGTCGGCTTTCAGCGCGCGGGCGATCGCCGCGGCCGCGGTGAATTCGCAGGAATAGGCCGTCAGGCCGACGAGATCGTAGGGCCGGGCGGTTTCGGCGACCGCCTCGGGCGACAGATCGGCCAGGGCGACGTCGAGAATGGCCGGTTCAAAACCGGCGTCGCGCAAGGAGGCGGCCAGATAACCCAACCCCAGGTGCGGCTGCAGGATATACGGGGATTTTCCTGCCTTGCGCGGCGCGATCAGGAGAATCGTGGCGCCCATCGTCAGCCCGCCCCCTGGCATCCGGCGGCCGAAATCGCCGTCGCCTCGCGATCACGTTCCAGGGCGTTGTAAACGCAGGAAGGCCCCAGACCGTCGGCGGTGATGTAAAACTTGTTGCAATGCAGGGCATCGGCGAAATCGAAAACGTCGGGATCGCGGAAGTGTTCGATCACCATCGTCAGCAGGTGCGGGTTGTACGGCATGTCGTCGAGGTTGCCGACGTGGCGAAGCATGGCGCCCAGCGCCCGGCGATGTCGCCAGGCGAGCGGCAGCGCCCGCGGCGAAAGCAGCCGGTTCAGCGGCATGAAATCGCGCTCGGCCAGCGCCAGCGCCATCGGATAGAAACAGGTTTTCGGCTGGTAGTCGGCGTTTTTGGTCGTTTGCCACAAGCGTTTGGAAATATTCATGAAGGCCAGGAAATCGTCGGGCGTCAGGCGGCCGCCGCTCCAACGGGCCAGTTCCCGCATGACGGCAAAGGCGGTCGTGGCGGCCAAGCCGGCGTTTTCCGGTTCGCGACCCAAGCGGGAAGCGGGCAGAAACGACACTTGCTGAATGCGCGGCGTGCGGATCGCCAGATCCATCACCGGACCGATCTGATCCTCGTTGACGCCGGACAGCACCATGCAGGCCAGCAGGATCTTCATCTCGTTTTGCACGAGATTTTCGAGCGCCCGTTGTTTTTCGTCCAACAAATCCAGGCCGCGCAGCCGGCGGTAGGCCTCGCGCGAAAAACCGTCGAATTGCAGAAAGACCCATTCCAGGCCGGCGGCCTTCAATTCGCGGACGTAGGCGGCGTCGCCCAGGCGCAGGCCGTTGGACACCAGCTTCAGCCGATAACCGCGCTCGCGCAGCAGGCGGACGATCGCGGGCAGATCCTCGCGCAAGGTCGGCTCGCCGCCCTGCAGAAACACCACAGGCAGCTTGCCGGAAGTCGACCGCGCCAGCGTGTCGAACCAGGCGGTCAGGGTCGGCAGATCGGGTTCCGGGATGAGGGTGTCGTTGGCGGAGGCGAAACAATGCGGGCAGTGCAGATTGCAACGGCCCGTGACGTCGAGCAGGACGCCGCGCAGCGGCGGCAGTTTTTCGCCGTGCCGGTAAAAGCGCCGGCGCGAAGATCCGTCGTGCGGGCCGACGATTTTCAAGACGCGGTCGAAAAAGCCGGCGTCCTCCGGATAAGGCGCTTCGCGGGAACCGCAGGCCGCGCAGGTCGAGCGAAAAAACAGTTGGCCGTCACGTTGGAAAATCGCGGCGTCGACGGTGGCGCCGCATTGCCGGCAAGTGGTTGTAGTCCGTCGCAATTCCGCCTGGTTCGGTGTCGCTGTTGTTTTGTCCGAAGCTGTCATATTGTTACCCGTTTTTCCCGCCCGGCCACACTGGGTCGGTGGAAATGAATCAACTATTGTACAATAATAGTTTACCGAAGAGCAGGGAGGACGGCTGATTAATGGATCGCGTTTTGCTGGTGCGTTCGCCGGCCGGCCGCTTGTACAAAACAGCCGGTCCGGACCCGGGATTGGGTTATCTGAAAACCGCCCTGGTCCGGCAAGGCGCGCTGACGCTGGTCTATGACGCCTGGCAGCTCCCGCGATTCGTGCCCGATTTCTCCCGCGTGGTGCGCGACTTCGTGCCCGATGTAGTCGGTTTCAAAATGTGCACCGCCGACCTTCCCGAAGTGACCCGCCTGGTGGATCGGACGGCGGCCAACGCGCCGGACGCGGCGATTATCGTCGGCGGCCCGTATCCGACAGGGATGCGCGAGAATCTGTTTCAAGCGCTGCCGCCCGAGGTTGCCGCCGGTTTCGCGGGCGAGGCCGAGCGGGCTTTGCCGGCCTGGCTGCGCGCCCGTCGTGGCGACGGCGATCCGGCGGCGGTGCCCGGTCTGATCGTTCGGGAAAACGGCGGCGTCACGGTGCGACCGCAGGATTTCCCCGCGGACCTGGATGCGCTGGATTATCCGGATTACGCCGACATGCCATTGTCCCGTTATCCGGTCGATTACGAGGGCCACCCGTACTTGCCGGTGGTGACGACTCGCGGCTGTCCTTACGGCTGCGCCTACTGCTCGGCCGGCCTGATCAACGGTCGCCGGCTTCGGCGGCGCTCGGCGGAGCACATCGCGGAAGAGGTTTACCGCTACCGCCGGGACTTCGGCGCCGAACATTTCGACATCGCCGACGACAATTTCACGCACGTCAAGGAACACGTGCTGGCGGTTTGCGAAGCCTTGCAGCGGCGCGTTCCCGGAATGAAATGGCGTTGCCCCAACGGCATCCGGCTCGATACGTTGGACGAGGATATCCTGCGGGCGATGGAAGGAGCCGGCTGCGAGGAAGTTTATGTCGGAATTGAAACCGGCTCGGAGCGCGTGGCCGCCGCGATGAACCGCGGCGTCACCCCGGCGGTGCTGCGGGAGAAAGTGGAACTCCTGCGCCGGGTGACGAAATTCCGCGTTTTCGGATTTTTTCTGATCGGCTTCCCGACCGAGGAAGAAGCGGATCTGCGCGCCACGCTGCGGCTCGCGCTCGGCCTGCCGCTCGATCTGGCGTCGTTTTTCTATTTTACGCCGCATCCGGGCACGCGCATTTTTCAGGAACTGGTCGGCGCCGGCGCGATTCCCCCCGTCGGCGATCACGGTTTTTACGAGCGGCTCGGCCGCTTGCCGCGCCGGGTTTCCGAGCGGCGATTGCGCTGGTGGCAAAAATACGCCTACGCGCGCTTCTACCTGCGGCCCCGGCAGTTGCGGCTTTTGTGGCAGCGGATGAAACAACCCGCGCAGGCGAGGCGACTGTTGCGCCGGATCCTCAACGTCTGGTTGGAACGCTGACCATGACGGCGACTACCTACTTCGTCATCCCGATATACAACGAAGCCGGCAACATCGGCCGGGTGGTTTCCGATATCGCGACGCGATTTCCGGCCGGCGACTGGCGGGTCGTGGTCGTGGACGACGGCAGCCAGGACGAATCGGCGGCCATTCTGGCCGGTTTGTCGACGCGATTCGGCGACCAGGTGGTCGTCGTCACCCACGAAATCAATCGCGGCGTTCCCGCGGCTTTGTCCTCGGGATTCGGCCGCGCGGCGCAAATGGCCGGCGACGGCGATTACCTGCTTTGCATCGAGGGCGACGGCACGAGTAATCCGGCGCTCTATGAACCGATTCGCGCCGGTCTGGCCGCCGGCAACGAAATCGTGATCGCTTCGCGCTATATCCCCGGCGGCGGCTGGGTCGGATTTCCCTGGCATCGCCGACTGATCAGCCGGGTGGGGAATTGGGGCCTGCACCGCTTGTTTCCCTATCCGCACGTCACCGATTTTTCCATTTTTTATCGCGGTTACCGAATGAGTTTGGTGAATAAGGTGCTGGCCAGATGGGGCGCTCGGGCTTTTTCCGGCCGATTTTTTTCGGCGAATACCGGTTTTCTGTTTTGCTGTTTGTTCGAACGGCCGCCAGTGGCGGAAGTGGCTCATTTCTACGTCTACAACTTGAAGCGCAGCATGACGAAGTTTCGCTTGCGACAGGCGTTGTACGGTTATTTGCCGTTAATCGCCCGGATTTCTCCTTGGCGGTTGCGCCAAATTTGTCTGGCTGAACGAGCAGTGAAATTTAAAAATTGAAAGAAACACGATCTCAACAAATTCGTAAAACTATTGAAAAACAGAGTGTTCGTGTCAAAAAAATGAGTCATTATTGAGAAATAATATCGTTAATGAAGAGGTCTTGTGTTCATTTTGTGATGGTTTTTCAGTTGAAAGAATTTTTCTTTTCTACTCTATCCGACGCTAAACGGGCGACAATTTGGAAAAAATCGACCGGAAAAGACATTTCCCGTAACAAGTGAAAGGTTTAATGATATTGAGAATGGCATTCGAATTGCAAAATCCGAGGACGATTAATTGTCTTATGGTTTGATTTGCAGCCGGGTTTTTTCGTCGAACTTTCAATGGAACGACAATGACAAGGAGGCCTTGATGAATCGCCCTGCGGTTATCGGCGCTTTTTTACTGTTGAGTTGGTTGTTTTTCGGCACGGCGGCCTTCGCCGCCGAAACCTTTGTCGTCTATCAGCCGCAGGTCGAGGGATTTGACGCCTCCACGGCCAATGTGGTGGGCCAGTTGCTGGCGACCGAAATGGAAAGGCAGGACGGCGCGAAAGCGGCTTATGTCGCGGGCGACACCGCTTGCGGCGACGAAGCCTGCGCCAAGGCCGCCCTCGCGCAGAACGTCGCGGATGTCGCGGTGGTCGGCAAGCTGCTCAAACTGGGCAACAAGGCGATCTTCATCGTGACCGTGGTGCGCAAGAATGGCACCACTCCGATGCGCCTGACCGCCGATGACGTGGGCGAACTCGACCGGTTGATGCCGCGCCTCGCGCACGCCATCTATACCGGCCAGAGCTTCGAGGAAGCGCAAACCGTCACCACCGTTTCCGAGGCCGAACGGCAAACCTACAAGCGGGTCACGGGTGACTTCAGTTGGGGCCCCGGCATCCAGACCATCGTTCCGGTCGCCGAATCCTACGCCGGCGGCAACGATATCCTGCTGGGTTTCGTTTTGCCGTTCCGGTATGAGATCGCCAACTGGGGTTTCGAATTCCGGACCGGTATTTACTTCGACGATCAATCCAGCGAGTACAATCACGTCAGCGAGTTCCCGCTGGATTTCTCCGGTATGTATTATTTCTCGCAGGGTGTCGGCTCGCCGTTCGCCGGCCTCACGGTGGGCATTCATTACCTGAATGTCATCGACAAGGTGACCGATGACGAGCAAAAGAAAAACGACCGGGAAATCTGGGAAGGCAAGGCCAAGGCGACGGCCACCGGCAACAGCGATTACCTCGTCGACAAGCTGGAGGACAAGGAATGGAATCGCTGGGCCCCTTCGCTGGCGGTCTTCGGCGGTTACGAATTCCTGCGGACCCATACCTTCCACGTGGATGCGCGGCTGGGCTACCAGTACGACATCATCGGCCTGGACGGCAAAGGCGCGCACGGGCCGTTCCTCGCCGTTCATTTCACCTTCGGTCACGAAGGCAAATAGGGGAGGTCCAGATGAATACGTTATCCCGGCACTGGATGTTCTGGGCCGTCGCGACGCTCTTTTGCCTGTCTTGCGGTTTGATCTTCGCCGCCTGCGACATCGATGACGACAGCTACAACCCGTTCGGGTCCTGCGCGCATTTCTGCGAGCGGTTGGCCGAATGTTCGCCGGATACCTTTTCGCACTACTACGGCGATGTCGACGAATGCGCCAGCGATTGCGAGGACATCGACGGCAGCGACACGATGCAATGCATGATCGCCTGCGCGGACGAAGCGGACTGCATTAAAGTGATGACCTGCGTGAAGGGGTGCTAGGGCTGAGAACCTACTTCAGCTTGGCCTTGAGCACCGACAACAGCATTTTCGAATCGATCGGCTTCTGGAACACGCCGGAGAGGTTCAGCTCGGTGAAGTCGATGTTCTGGCTGACCTGATCGCCCACCGAACTGAGCAGGTACACCGGCGCCTGGTTGTCGAGCAGCTTGAGCTCGCGGGCGAGAGTCACTCCCGCATCCACCTCTTCCATCATCAAATCCACGATCAGCAAATCGGGATGGGTTTGCTTGTATTCTTTGAGCCCGTCCTCGGCGCTGCCGGCTTCGACCATGAGGTAGCCGTTGGCTTCCAGGATCGTGCGCAGAATATCGAGTAGATCCGGATCGTCGTCGACGCAAAGGATGACGTATTTACCGTCCCGCATGCTGCCTCCTGTCCCGGCCGATCCGCCACGCGAAAGACCCGAAGAAACGGCGTGAACCGGCGCCGGGAAACGGTTGCTTTCTTTTCTTTCCGACAATGCAACTCTGGTGTAAGCTAGCGAATGTTATAATCGGTCGGCAAGCGGGTCAATCCCCCCGAAAAAAGGCATAAAAAGAGGTTGGAATCGTAATTTTTTTTACGAAGTCAAACGATTTTAAGGCCACGAAACACTCTTTATGATCCAATATTGAGTATTCCAATCATGTTTTTTCAAAGCGATAACAATTTGGAATCAGGGCATTTAAGTATGAAAAGGCGAAAAAATGCGGTTATTTTTTGCAATTTGATCTCACTTTGGTGTTGCAATTGCAAAAAGGCCTTGCAAATAGCGAAAATCTTTGCTAGATAGGCTGTGAAAATTGTAACGCTGTTCGATTTGTAACGTGCAGGAGATCGACGGCGGTCGGCAGGAAAAGCGAAAAACAACATGCAAAAAGTTTCACCCAAAACCATCGGACGTTTGAGCCTCTACCGCGGCCTGCTTGAAAACCTGCGGCAGGACGGCAACTCGACGGTCTTTTCGCACGAACTGGCCGCCGCCGCCAATTGCTCCGCCGCGCAGGTTCGCCGGGATCTCATGTCGATCGAATATTCCGGCAGCCCGGTGCACGGCTATCAAGTTACCGAACTGATCGATCGCATCGATATCTTTCTGGATCGTCCGGAAGGAACCAATGTAGCGTTAGTGGGGGTGGGGAACCTGGGAAGAGCGGTCCTGGATTATTTCCGCGCTCGTCGGCCCAAGATTTCCATCGTCGCGGCATTCGACATCAACGAGAACAAAACCGACCGCGTAATACTCGGATGCCCGGTTTATCCAATGAGCCGCCTCGCCGACATCGTCACGGCCAAAAACATCTTGGTGGGCATCGTCACGGTTCCGGCAGCCAGCGCCCAGCAAGTCGCCGAGCGGCTCATTCGCGCCGATGTGAAGGGAATTCTCAACTTCGCGCCGATCCGACTGAAGGTTCCCCACCATGTTTACGTCGAAGACGTCGATATCACCATGTGTCTGGAGAAGGTCGCATATTTTTCCTGGCTTCGGACTGAAGAACGAGGAGTGAGGGCATCATGAGCGTCGACATTACAGCAATCTTGTCCAAGTATCCCAATGCAAGTCGCGATGCGCTGATCCCCATCTTGCAGGAGGTGCAAGAGACCTGCGGGTATCTCTCGCGGGATCTGGTGGTGCAGATCGGCCATCACCTCGGCTTGCCGGCCAGCAAAATCTACGGCGTGGCCACTTTTTACAACCAGTTTCGCTTTCAGGCTCCCGGCAAGAACCACGTACAGGTCTGCCGCGGCACGGCCTGTCACGTCAAGGGCTCCGCGGCGGTGCTCGAGGCGGTCAAGCGAGCGCTGAAGATCGAGCCGGGGCAGACGACCCGCGACGGCTTGTTCAGCCTCGAGATCGTGGCCTGCATCGGCGCCTGCGGTTTGGCCCCGGTGATCCGCGTCGGCGAGGAATACTACGCCGGTGTGACGCCGGACAGCGTCAAGAAAATTTTTGACTCCTATCGTCAGAAGGAAGCGCAACAATGAGCGAGTTGTTGTTTCAGCATTTTGGCGAAGCTTGCTGGCACCGGCCCGAAAAGCCCTGCCCCGAACTGGTACATTGCCTCCAGCACGGGCCGCGCTGCGGCGCCGACGAGACCAAGCGAGCCGAGCACGAGGAATTGATCGCGCAATTGAAGCGCGAAAAAATCAACCAGCCGGTCATCTACGTCGGGACGGGCACCTGCGGCCTGGGCGCCGGCGCCGGCAAAACCCTCGCCGCGGTCAACCAATACCTGGCCGATCATCAGTTGAATTACCCGGTGGTCGAGGTCGGTTGCGTGGGCATGTGCAGCAACGAACCGCTGCTCGAGGTCCAACTTCCCGGCCGGCCGCGCGTCATGTTCGCGAAGGTGACCGCCGAGAAAGTGAACGCGGTCCTCGACGGCGCCCTGAGCGGCAAGTACGAGGGCGAAGGCATCGTCGGGCAGGATAAGCACGACAAGCTGGCGCCATATCCCGGCGTGCCGTACCTGGCCGATCACGAGTTCTTCAAGCCCCAGACCCGCTGGGTCCTGGTAAACTGCGGCATCATCGACCCCAACAGCATCGAGGAATACATCGCCCGCGGCGGTTACCAGGCGTTGACCAAGGCTCTGAAGACCATGACTCCGGCCGCGGTCTGCGACACGGTCGAAAAAAGCGGTCTGCGCGGCCGCGGCGGCGCCGGCTTCCCCACCGGCACCAAATGGAAGTTCGCGCTCAATCAGTCCAGCGCCCAGAAATACGTCATTTGCAACGCCGACGAGGGCGACCCCGGCGCGTTCATGGACCGGGCGGTGATCGAAGGCGATCCGCACCGCGTCCTCGAAGGGTTAACCATCGCCGCTTACGCCATCGGCGCCAACAAGGCCTACATCTATATCCGCGCCGAGTATCCGCTGGCGATCAAGCGCCTCAAGACCGCCATCGCCCAATCCAAGGAATACGGCCTGATCGGCCAGAACATCCTGGACAGCGGCTTCAACTTCCAGGTGGTCATCAAGCAGGGCGCCGGCGCCTTCGTCTGCGGCGAGGAAACCGCGCTCATCCACAGCGTCGAGGGCAAACGCGGCATGCCGCGCCCGCGGCCGCCGTTCCCGGCGGTGTCGGGCCTGTTCGGCAAGCCGACGGTCATCAACAACGTCGAGACGCTGGCCAACCTGGCGGCGATTCTCGATCACGGCCCGGAATGGTTCAGCGCCGTGGGGACGGCGGGCAGCAAGGGCACCAAGGTGTTCGCGCTGTCGGGCAAGGTGCGGCGCACCGGCCTGGTCGAGGTCGCGATGGGCACTTCGGTCCGGCAAATCGTGTTCGACATCGGCGGCGGTCCGGCCGAGGGCAAGACCTACAAAGCGGTGCAGATGGGCGGCCCGTCCGGCGGCTGCATTCCCGAGCAGCACCTCGACATCGACGTCGATTACGAATCCCTCAAGCGCGTCGGCGCGATCATGGGCTCCGGCGGCATGGTGGTGATGGACAGCGACAACTGCATGGTCGACGTCGCCAAGTTCTTCATGGATTTCATCCAGCGCGAGAGCTGCGGCAAGTGCATCCCGTGCCGCGAAGGCACCCGGCGCATGCTGGAGATCCTGCAAAGCATCACCCGCGGGCGCCGCGCCGAGACCGGCTTCCAGGCCCTGGAGCGGTTCAAGGGCACGATGCACCTCGAACACCTGGCCGAGGTGATCAAGGACACCAGCCTGTGCGGCCTGGGACAGACCGCGCCCAATCCCGTGCTCAGCACCCTGCGCTGGTTCCGGCACGAATACGAGGCGCACATCTTCGACCGGCACTGCCCGGCGGGCGTCTGCACCGAACTTTTGAACTACACGATCAACCCCGAGGTCTGCACCGGTTGCACCTCGTGCGCCCGGAAATGCCCGGCCGAGGCCATCATGGGCAACCCGAAGGCGCCGCATTACATCGTGCAGGACAAATGCATCGGTTGCGGCACGTGCCTCACCGTCTGCCGCTTCCATGCCGTTTCGGCGAGTTGAGAGGGGGTCATCATGATCACGATCGAAGTCAACGGAAAACCGATTGAAGCCAAACCCGGCGAAATGCTGTTGACCTCCCTGCGGCGGGCCGGCATCCACGTGCCGACCCTGTGCCACATGGAAGGTTTGTTCCCGAGCGGCGCCTGCCGCATGTGCGTCGTCGAGGTCGAAGGCCGGCCGAGCCTGATGCCCAGCTGCGCCTTCCCCGTCGTCCCGGGCCTCAAGGTGAAAACCCATTCGCCGCGGGCAACCGACGCCCGGCGGACGATCATCGAGTTGCTCCTGGCCAACCACCCCGACGATTGCAACTTCTGCGTCCGCAACACCGACTGCGAATTGCAGCGGCTCGCGGCGGAACTGGGCATTCGGCAACGCGTCTACATGGGCGCGAAAAACGACTACAAAATGGACGTGTCCAGCCCCTCGATCGTCCGCGACCCGAACAAGTGCATCCTCTGCGGCAAATGCGTGCGGGTGTGCGAGGAAGTGCAGGGCGTCTCGGCGATCGACTTCACGGCCCGCGGCTCGCGGACCATCGTCGGCACCGCCTTCAACGAAGGACTCAACGTGTCCTCCTGCATCAATTGCGGCCAGTGCGTCGTCGTTTGCCCGACGGGCGCGCTCCGCGAGCGCAGCAGCATCAGCAACGTCGTGGCGGCGCTGGAAGACCCGAAAAAGATGGTCGTGGTGCAGCACGCGCCGGCCGTGTCGGTCACCCTGGGCGAATTGCTGGGCATCAAGCCGGGCAAGGACATCATGGGCCTGATGACGGCGGCGTTCCGCGCCCTCGGCTTCAACCGCGTGTTCGACACCAGCTTCACCGCCGACCTGACCATCATGGAGGAAGGCTCGGAGCTGGTGCAGCGGCTGACCCAGGGCGGCGTCGTGCCGATGTTCACCTCCTGCTCGCCGGGCTGGATCAAGTTCATCGAGCAGTTCTATCCCGAATACCTGCCCAACGTCTCGACCTGCAAGAGCCCGCAGCAAATGATGGGCGCGGTGGTGAAAAGCTTCTTCGCCCAGCGCGAAGGCGTCGATCCGCGCGATATCTACAGCGTCTCGGTGATGCCTTGCACGGCGAAAAAATTCGAGGCCACCCGGCCCGAAATGAGCCGCAACGGCGTGCCCGACATCGACGCGGTGCTCACCACGCGCGAACTGGCCCAGCTCATCCGGATGCGCGGCATCGACGTCAACTCCCTCGAACCGGAGGACGCCGATACGCCGTTTGGCGAGCGCAGCAGCGCCGGCAAGATTTTCGGCGCCTCGGGCGGCGTGATGGAAGCGGCCTTGCGGTCGGCGTATTTCCTGATCACCGGCAAGGAGCTGGAAAACCTGAAAATCACGCCGGTCCGCGGGCTGAAAGGCGTCAAGGAAGCCCGGGTGAAGGTGGGCGACCTGGAACTGGGCGTGGCGGTGGTCAACGGTTTGATGAACACGCGCCGGTTGCTCGATTCGCTGAAGGCCGGCCGGAACGACCTGCACTTCATCGAAGTAATGACCTGCCCCGGCGGTTGCATCGGCGGCGGCGGCCAGCCGCTCGGCGCGGTGCAGGACAACGTCAAGGCCCGCATGCGGGCGCTGTACCAGATCGACCGCGACGCGGCCTTGCGCACCTCGCACCACAATGCGTCGGTGAAGCGGCTGTACGAGGAATTTCTCGGCCATCCGCTGAGCCACAAGAGCCACGAATTGTTGCATACGCACTATGCGCCGCGCGAGGTCCTCTGGTAAACTGAGTGGATAACGAGATGCACCAGGCAGTACCCATTCGGCTGATCAGCACCATTCGCGAGAAATGCCGCGCCTGCTACACCTGTGTCCGCGAATGCCCGGCCAAGGCCATCTGTATTTCGGGCGGCCAGGCCGAGGTGATTCCGGACCGGTGTATCGGGTGCGGCAACTGCGTCCGGGTGTGCAGCCAGAATGCCAAGCAGGTGCTCAGTTCGATCGGTGAATTTCACCACGCCATCGACTCGGGGGCCGACGTGGCGGCCGTCGTCGCGCCGAGCTTCCCCGTCGATTTTTCGCACCTCGATCCGCGCCGGTTTGTCGGCATGATCCGCGCCCTGGGCTTCAAGTACGTCAACGAGGTTTCCTTCGGGGCGGACCTGGTCGCCGATCGCTACCGCAAACTCGTCGAACGCGAGGAGGATCATCAGTACATCGCCACCAATTGCCCGGCGGTGATGGGCTTCGTCGAACGCTATTACCCCGCTTCCACCGGCTCCCTGGCGCCCATCGTTTCGCCGATGGTGGCCACGGCGCGGGTGCTCAAGCGGCTGCACGGCGACAACCTCAAGATCATCTTCATCGGACCTTGCATCGCCAAGAAGGCCGAGGTTTACGGCGATTACTCGCCCAGCGAACTGGATGCCGCCCTGACGTTCGTCGAGCTCAGCGAACTGTTCACGCAGCAAGGCATCACCTCGGAAACGGTGGAACCGAGCGATTTCGACCCGCCCCACGGGGGGCTGGGCATGTTGTTTCCGATCAGTCGCGGCCTGCTCCAGGCGGCGGACGTCAGCGAGGACCTGCTTTCCGGCGACATCGTCGCGGCCGATGGCCGGCGCGATTTCGTCGAGGCGATCCGCGAATTCGACTCCGGCGACCTGGACGTCAAGCTGCTCGAAGTGCTGGCTTGCAACGGCTGCATCATGGGGCCGGGGATGAGCTGCAAGGATCCGCTCTTCCGCCGCCGGTCGCGCGTCAGCCACTATGCGCGCCAGAAACTGCTGGAAATCGACACCGAACAATGGCATCGGGACATGGAGGCGTTCGAGGATCTGAGCCTGCAGCGCGAGTTCGCCATGCCCTACCGCATCCAGAACCTGTACAGCTCGCTCTACAGCCCCATGTTTTCCGACATCGATCTGCGCCGTCAGTTCTCGCTGGACGATCAGCAGACCCCCATGCCGTCCGAGGATTCGCTGGCGAAGATCCTCAACCGCATGGGCAAATACACGCCCGAGGACGAATTGAACTGCGGCGCCTGCGGCTACGACTCGTGCCGCGAACACGCCATCGCGATCTACAAGGGGCTGGCCGAAATCGAAATGTGCCTCCCCTTCACCATCGAACAATTGCGCCGGACCGTCGGCGAGCTGGACCTGTCGCACAAGCAACTGGCCAGCACGCAGCAGGCTTTGATGCAATCCGAAAAGCTGGCCAGCATGGGCCAGCTCGCGGCCGGCGTCGCCCACGAGGTCAACAACCCCCTGGGCGTCGTGCTCATGTATTCGCACATTCTGCTCGACGAGTGCCAGACGGATTCCAAACTGTTCAACGACCTGAAAATGATCGTCGAACAGGCGGACCGCTGCAAGAAAATCGTCTCCAATTTGCTCGATTTCGCGCGCGAAAACCGGGTGGTGCTGCTGCCCGCCGACATCCGGCAACTCATCGAGGGCGCCCTCAAGGCGCTGCCCGCGCCGCCGAACGTCGCCGTCGAATTCGTCAACGAAATGGACAGTTCGATGGCCGATCTGGACAAGGACCAGATCACCCAGGTGATCACCAACCTGATCAGCAACGCGTACGCGGCGATGGAGGAACACGGCGGCAAGTTGACGGTCCGGACCTTCGGCAACGAGTACCAGGTGGGATTTCAGGTCCGGGATACCGGCGTGGGCATCGCGCGGGAAAACATGCGCAAGCTGTTTACGCCATTTTTCACGACCAAGAAGATGGGCAAGGGCACGGGACTGGGCCTGGCCGTGTCGTATGGCATCGTCAAGATGCACCGCGGCGACATCCAGGTCGAATCGAACGCCGATCCGGCCGCGGGGCCGACCGGCACGATGTTCACGGTGACCTTGCCACGGCAACCGAAACAGACTTAACTAGGTGCCGAACCCGCCGGGCCGGCCCGGCGGCGCGCGGAACGCGGATTCGCTCCCGCTCCGTTTCGGCGCAACGATAAGGCAGGACCACAATGGAACAGGCCAAAAAGACCGTGATGTTGGTAGACGACGACATCGATTATTTGACCCAGATGCAGTTGCAGTTGGAAGCGGCGAACTTCCAGGTCGTCACCGCCGACAGCCAGGCGGAAGCCGAAAAGCTGCTCTTGAATCTGCGCCCGGATGCCGCGATCGTCGATTTGATGATGGAAAACATGGACGGCGGTTTCGTCCTGTGCCACCGGATCAAAAAAATCGATCCGAAGATTCCCGTGATCATGGTGACGGCGGTGACCAGCGAAACCGGACTGGAATTCGAAACCGGCCCCGCCGGTCAGCGCACCTGGCTCAAGGCCGACGCGCTGCTGACCAAGCCGGCGCGGTTCGAACAGTTGAAGCGGGAGTTGGATCGGCTGTTGCAAGGATGAGGGGCATGAGCCAGCTCACCATCATGGTGGTCGACGATGAAATGGGCATGCGGATGGCCGTGGCCCGGTCGCTGGAGAATTTCGCGGTCGACATGCCGGACATCGGTGGCGCCGTAACCTTTAAGATTCTCCAGGCGGGCAGCGGCGAGGAGGCCCTGGAAATCCTCGCGCAGACGCCCGTCGATCTGCTCCTGCTCGACCACAAAATGCCCGGCATCTCCGGGCTGGATGTGCTGGCTCAAGTCAGCGCCAAGGAAATGGACGTCTTGGTGGTGATGATCACCGCCTACGCGTCGCTGGAAACGGCGATCACCGCCACCAAGCGTGGTGCTTACGACTTCCTGGCCAAACCGTTCACCCCCGACGAACTCAAGGCCGCCGTCCGCAAGGCGGCCAAGCACCTCGTGATCCAACGCCAGGCGCGCAAACTGGCCGAGGAAAAGCGGCAGGTCCGCTTCCAGTTGATCTCCGTGGTGGCCCATGAACTCAAGGCCCCGCTCGGCGCGATCGAAGGCTATCTCTACCTGCTGCGCGACCGGCCCGCCGGCGACGATTGGAACGCCTACCAGAAGGCCATCGAGCGGTCCATCCTGCGGCTGCAGGGCATGCGCAAACTGATCACCGACTTGCTCGACCTGACGCGCATCGAATCCGGCCAGAAGAAGCGCGAGCTGACACAGGTGGAACTGCGCGAGACGATCCAGATGTCGATCGACGCCGTCCAGGCCGACGCCAACGCGCGGCACATCGCCATTCAATTCCACGACGGGTCGCCGATCACCGTCTGGGCCGACCGCGGCGAAATGGAAATCGTCTTCAACAACCTGCTGACCAACGCCGTCAAGTACAACCGCGAAAACGGGCGGGTCGATGTGAAGCTGTCGGAAAAGGCGGGGTTGATCACCGCCGAGGTCGCCGATACCGGCATCGGCATGTCGCCCGAGGAAACGGCCAAGCTGTTCGGCGACTTCGTGCGCATTAAAAACAAAAAGACCAAAGACATCATGGGCAGCGGCCTGGGGCTGTCGATCCTGAAGAAAATCGCCCAGCTCTATCACGGCGATGTCGCGGTGAAGAGCGAACCCGACGTCGGCAGCACCTTCACCGTGACCCTGCGCTCGGAAGACGCCCCGGCCCCGGCGGCAACCCCCGCCAACTAAAAAAAACCTCACCGTCTTTCCGTGCGCACGCCGGAAACCACACTGGGAGCGCGTAGTGTCCCCCCGAAAGCAAGACAGATTTAGGCGGCTTTTAGGGTGAGGTAAGCCGCTTCGACCTCGTTCGGCGTCCGGTAACCGAGCGCCGAGTGGATTCGTTTTTCATTGTACAAGCGGACATATTGGTCGATGGCGGCATGCGCCTCGGACCAGGTGTCGTAACAGTTGGGCCAGATTTCTTCTTCCTTGATCGTACGGATGACCCGCTCGACGAAGGCGTTGTCATCAGGCGCGTTGTAACCGGTGTACTGA